>VSPN01000007.1:37229-65187 GCA_009775355.1 Muribaculaceae bacterium | reverse complement strand
CATTTAGAGCTGACTCCTGCAATAGGTGTCAGCCCTAATTTTTCAATCGCTCAAAAAAAGTTTAGCGGACAGTAATATTTTATATCATATTGCCTTGAATCCAGGAGGTCAGCCTATGTCAGCAGACGTGCGATCCGCGATTCGTCAAGAACTGTATAGACCATATTGCCATCGGGAGTCACCGATGGGTCAGGCAGAACGAAAAGAGAACTTACTATACCCTCCATCTCGGTGACGGACAGTCGCTGGCCTCCGCGTATGGCGGCGGCTCTTGCCATGACAAGAGCCACTCGCCCTGCAATTGCGTCACCCACATTGCCCTCCTTGCCGTAATTGACGGAGTCTTCCGCGATAGAGTCGAGAATGCGCATTATCACATCGCTTGCACGGGTTCCCTTCGGCAGAGCAGGCACGGCCGTTATACGCCATGTCGTGTCGGAGTCATATTCCAGACTGAATCCAAGGCGACGCAATTCCCCGGTTATTCCGCCGAGAGCCGCCTGCTGGGAAGCGTCAAGCGACACGGTCTCCGGAAACATCACAGTCTGCGACACGACCTCCATACGCTCAGCGCGCGCCAGATACTCTTCATAAAGGATTCTGACATGCGCTCTGTGCTGGTCGATGACTACGAGACCATCGCGCGTTGTGGTGACAATATATTTCGACGCATACTGTATGCATACCTGCGGCGTGTCTGCATCGTGATCACCCGCCAGAGTGAATATGTCGTCTTCCGGCTCGGGGGAGACTCCTGCAGACAGTTCGGCGCGGTCAGCCTCGGCATGCGTGAAAGCAGCGGGCTCCCGACTCGGACTATGCCCGGAAAAATTATCATACAAGCGCTCCCAGTCACTTCCGACACGCACACGGGTAGCCCGGGCAGCAGACGCAAAAGGATTATAATCGTTGCGGTATTCTATATGAGGAGCCGGCATAGTGTCCCCCTCCCGCATCGGATGAAGCGGGATAGCGTCGACCGAGAAATCTATGCTCGGCACGGCCGAGAACTTTCCGAGAGCCGCCTTGATGGCCGATACAAGAATCGGCCATATCTGCTGTTCATATTCGAATTTGACCTCATTCTTGGTCGGATGGATATTGACATCGATAGTCGACGGATCAACCGAGAATCTGATGAAATAGCAAGGCATAGTGTCTGACGCTATTAGAGAATCATAACAGCTCATGATAGCCTTGTGAAAATATGGATGCCGCATATTGCGTCCGTTGACGATCAGATACTGGAGCGGATTGCGTCTTCTTGCGAATTCAGGACGCGATACGAAACCCTCGATCCTGACCAGCGACGTGTCGACATCCACCGGTATCAGATGGTCAGACTTTAGGGTATTCTTCCATATGTCCTCTATACGTATGCGCAAAGATGCGGTCCGCAGGTCAAGGTTCCGGACTCCTGTATCAATATGCATCCGCACATTGTTGTTGACCAACGCAAGCCGTTCGAATTCCCTCATGATGTTTGAAAGTTCGACCGTATCGCTTTTAAGGAACTTGCGCCTTGCCGGAACGTTAAAGAAAATCTTCCGGACCGATATCGATGTGCCTTTGTCGCAGACACACGGTTCCTGCACAGTGACTTTCGAACCGAGAATCACAAGACGGGTCCCCATCTGTTCCCCCTCCGGACGTGTCCTTACCTCAACCTCAGATATTGCGCAGATCGAGGGCAGAGCCTCACCTCTGAAACCCATGGTCGAAAGAGAAAAAAGATCGTCGGCATTTCTGATCTTGGAGGTGGCATGCCGTTCGAATGCCATGCGCACATCAGTTTCAGACATACCTATACCATTGTCGATTACCTGAATAAGCGTCTTACCGGCATCTTTTATGATTATTTTAATGTCGGAAGCTCCGGCATCGACAGAATTCTCCACCAGTTCCTTTATGACAGATGCGGGACGCTGTATCACCTCGCCGGCCGCAATCTGGTTGGCCACGGAATCGGGCAAAAGCCTGATAATATCACTCATACGTCGTTATTCTGAAACTGCTTGTCAATCGCGTCCGGCATAGGCACCGGAGTGCATACCTACATATTCATGGCCGGACCCGGGCCGTCATCCTGATTCCGGGGCCTGACAGCATCGCGGGCCACTTTGGGAATGGCCTTGAAGAGCGGAGGTTCGGAGAAATATCTTTCCAGATCTTCCGACACATCCCCGAGTTCGTCATTCCACCTTAGCCTGTCGCCATACCATTCTCTCTTGGGTCTGAAAGCCTCAAGCCAGCGGAAGCCCTCAATATACTGCATCGAATTGCGTACCTCGAAGAGCGGAGTGACAGTTCCAGAGACTTCCGGCCACATCTTCATATGCTTCACTTTGTTGCTGTCCATGTCGAGCGTGAGATATGAACTCTCCGCATGCACCAGTTTATTATATGAAGAGTCTTTTTCCTGAGGCAACACAATGGCAATTACATTGCCGTCAACCTCAAGTCTCTTCAGATGGCTGTCTTCAAGCCACGCCTTCATCCTGGCACCGGTCATCTGATCATAAAAATCTTCGGCAATATGCTCTGCAGCCATTCCCCATTCGGGCAACTCCGCCCAGTCGGGAACAGAATCATTGAAGTGGACATTGATACGGTTGCCGTATATCTGTCTTTCTCCTGTCCAAACTATAGGTTTGCGCAACATATAGAGCATCGAGTCCTGCTCACGCATGACCAGAGTGTCGGCCACTCCCTGTATGTCAGCGTTAAAGAACCTTGCTTTCCCTATGGCGCGCGCCACATGAAAATCCTTTGCTTCGGAAAGAGAGTCGGGCACTGCGGTCTCTATAAACGAAAGAACCGTATCGGCACGCAGGAATATGGTATCGGGCCGCGAGAATTCCATGAGCAGCGGATAATCAGTCGACATGGCATACTGTGTCGAATCATTGTATTCGCCATAACCTCCTATGAGCATGACATTCCTTGCCGTATCGGTTATTACCATCGGCCGGCTGTGTTTACGCCCATCGCGGAACATATAGGCACGACTTATCCGCGTGGCTTTGTCATATATGATCGAATCGCCTTCGAGCGTCGTGACATTCATCGACGAGTCGCGGTGCAGGATTGTGGACCGCGCCGTCAGATCAGCCCGGTCTGTAACCGTGTTGTAAGATCCCTGCGTGGTGATGATCGTGTCGTTGGCACCCTCTATGCGAGTCGGACTGTTGATGTTGGCTATGTGAGTGTCGGTGTTGTATTCGAGTTCCTCGGTCAGAAGCCTGTATCCGTCTTTAGTATTGAGCAGTATGACATCATCGCGGAAACGGGCCATTTTCGACGATGGCGAATACTCGCCATAGCCCGACGTAAGGACATTCACGTCATCTTCAAGCCGTCCTCCCACGGCATACCATCCGATCTGTGAATTGAGGTCGTAATCGAGACTGTCCGTAGTCAGAACTACATTGCGGTTTTTGAGTTCAACATTGCTTCTGGAGGGCCCGTCGGTGAGCGTGGCATGCTTTGAGATACCGTCGTAATAGAGTTTGTCAGCATAAACAAAGAGTGTATCTCCCTGACGCATCTCTATATGCCCGAACGCGTCCATCGAGTTTTTCTGAGGATAATAATAGGCCGAGTCGCATAACATCCACATTCCGCCATGACGGAATTTCACAGAACCCTTGACCACCTGAAACTCTTCGTAACCGTTCGGTGGTCTGAAAAGAGAATCGGCATATTCCAGAAACACCTTGTCTTCCTGATACCTGTCGGCATCCGGAATCGCCGGCGTGATCGGACGCGTGGGGCGGGGACGCGTGTAAGTTTCCTCTTTTCTGGCAGCGGCAGCCTTGCGTGTCTGTGCCATAGCACTCTGTATGACTGACACCGAACCGGCCACCATAATGGCGGCCAGCACTACTATCACGTATACAGGTTTACCTAATCCTTTGCTCTCCATGCCGGATCATATCATATGTCAGAAACGCGAGATCAGTGCGACTGGCTGTTCCAGCCCCTGTATTCGAACTCGCATGCATCCCATCCCTCGGAGATCCGGGTGTAGGTGTCACCGATTTTTTTCTCCACCCACTCCTTGATGATTTTCTGCTTTGCATTCTGCTCATACATCTGCTTGATCATATTGTAGTCATCGCTGAGTGTCGCCTTGTGTCCGGGTATACGGTCCATGAGGCGCACGATGGCGATGACATCGCGATTTTTACGCTGATCCTTCATGATAAAGGCCTCCGATATATCGCCTGGCTGCATAAGTTCCACCCGACGCGCTATTTCAGGCGGAAGATCCTGCATCTCAAACCGGCTCGAACCGGTTTTCTGATTCATCATGACACCGTTGTTGTTCTTCGTGTCCTTATCCTGCGACACCCACTGAGCCGCCTCGTTGAAAGGAATCTTTCCGGCCACAATTTCCTTTCTGAGAGAGTCAAGCTTCACCACACCGTCGGCGAGATCCTTGTTATTGACCTTCGGAGTCAGAAGTATATGACGCACATTGACCTGTTCTCCCCTCTTCTCGATAAGCTGTATGATATGATAGCCGTATTCTGTCTCGACGATACGCGACACACGGTTTGGATCGCTGAGATTGAACGCAACCTGCGAGAACTCCGGCACCCAGTCGGCCCGACCGTGAAAACCAAGTTCACCGCCCTGCATCGCCGAGCCGTCCTCACTGTACATGATGGCGAGTGTCGAGAAAGGCATCTCACCTCTGTTCACCCGGTCTGCATAATCACGCAGACGGGCCTTGACGTCCTCGATCTCCTGCTCGGGTATGCGCGGATTGATCATAATTACCTGAGCCTCGACCTGCATAGGCACATAAGGCACGCTGTCAGACGGGAGGGCGGAAAAATATTTCCGCACATCATTGGGCGTAGCCTTGACATCTTTGGTCAGGCTTGACTGAACCTGCTCGACCACATATCCGTTGCGCATCATGTCCATAAGCTGCTCTCTGAGCGCAGGGAGCGGTTTTCGGAAATATTCTTCCACTTTCTCTTTTGATCCGAGATTGGCGATAAAGTAATTAAGCCGCTTGTCGACTCCTGCAGCCACCTGAGCCTCCGGAGCTACAATTGTGTCGAGCTTCGCCTGATGAAGAAACAGTTTTTCTACAGCTATGCGCTCAGGAATCACACAATACGGATCTCCTCCGATCGTCGCGCCTTCCTGACGCGCCTGCATATACTGCTCCTCAATGTCCGAGCGATAGATCGGTTCGTCTCCCACTACCCAGGCCACTTCGTCGACAACATTTTTCTTTATTGGTGCGGCGATGGCACAGATGGCGGCCATGACAGCCGCCGGCAGTATCAGATTTCGTATTTTCACTTCTATTTCAGTTTTTGTTAATTTCTGGATTTCTCGGCTGAAACCTTCATCGTTCTTGTGACAGGATCGTATAGCCCGGGCCGAAGTTCACCGGATCTGATACGGTCTCTGTATATGTCATCCATCAGTCTGTCGCGGTGCGAAGCCACATCCGCGGCACGCAATATCTCGCGGATCTTAAGCCGGGCAAACTCATAGGGCATCTCGTTGCCGCTCGTGATGTAGTCCGAAATGTGTAACAGATAGACCGAGCCGTCGGCTGAAGTCTCGAAATCTGCTGACGAGCTTACAAAAGCGTCAGCGTCGAAAAAACGGTATGGTATCTGCTCGGCAATAACATTCCATTCATGCCACTCGTCGCGAAAATACTCATAACGTGAAGCCTGCCTCAGGCCATATTTCTCGATATTGTCGACATCTTCGTCTGAAAGACGCGACATCCAACGGCGCAGATTATCAAGCGTCTCGTCATTTTCAGCGACCTTGACAAACACTCCTCTCACAAGTGGCTGTTCAAGCACGAGCATGCCGCGATGTGAATCAAAATACTCCTTGATCCTTTTCTCGGAAACATCATCGACGGCATGTTCCGACACGGTCGAGAGATACTGGTCAACTATCAGCCCGTTTCGGTATGCCTCGACCATCCTCTCTATCCTGTCTGGATCGGGGATGTTCTTCTCAGCCACATCAAGAAGAACCAGATCGCGGACCCAGTGGCCGACAATTCTCTCAAACATGTTCGCGCTGTCGGCCGGGCTTAGACCTGCCGGCATTCTGCGCAACACCTCGGCCACCGTAAGCGCGGAGTCACCCACAGACACGAGCACGTCGTCCGACTGCTGCATGTCAGCAGGTTGCGACCCGCATGAGACAACAGGAACAACCAACCACGCGGCAAGAAGTGCCGCTATATAACGCATTGAACACATCCAACTACAAAAATAGTCATTTTTCTTCTAATTCAGAGTATCTCAATATAAAAAAATCACAGCAAAGAAATTAGCAGCACGCGCGTGAGACCGGACAGCAGGCTTCTCCTGACGCATATACCTTCAAAAAAATGGCGACACCAGGATGAGGTGTCGCCGTATCTTATGTTTCGCATCAGGTTTACCTGCCGGTTCTGCGTACCTGTCTGAGTACCTTTTCATTGACAGAGACAGGATACTTGCGACGCAGCTCATTTTCCCATTCGGCCTGGAATTCATTCTGATAGTCGCTTGTAACAAGGCCTTTTACATCATTGACCTCCTCCGGTTCCATCAAGACACGGGGATTGATCATAAAATATACCTTATATTTCACATTGGATGGCTGCACCTGAGGCGCGCCAAACATGATGTTGTCGACCATCGCGTTTGTGCCTTTCGACACGAGTACCTTGTCGACCGCAATATTGCCTTTGAACTCTCTGCGGAGCGTCTGCACAAGAGTGTCTGGCGCGAGCTGGGCAGCGCGTTCACGAATCAAGCCGGCAACAGAGTCATTTGAGGCCTGAACGAGGAATCCCTTGGCATGAGGCTCTGTCCATTTGTAATTATCTCTGTTGCGCTCGAAGAAACTTCTGAGGCCTTCGGTATCCTTTGCCGCCTTGTCCCAGACTTTACGCACACTGACTTCATAAAGCAGGCTTCCATCTATGTATTCCTTGAGAAGGTTGCGATAATCAGGCTCTGACTGCTCAAGCGAGAGTTCCTCGGCGTCGACAAGAAGGCTGTTGTAATAGGTATCGAGATTGTCATCAAAGGCCTCGACAGCGTTTGCCGACGCGGGCACACGCAGATAGCTTATGGCTGACATGAAATCCGACACCTTCCGTGCCTTTCCGTCTATAGAAGCAACAGGCAAGTCGCCCGAAGGAGCGACAGTCCATTTTGCAAAAAGCAGCGAATCAAGACCCTGACGTTCGACATCGGCACGGAGCGCCGCGACAGTCTTTGCGTTGAGCGACCCTTTGTGCTTCTTCGCAAACGCAGCGGTCTGACGGTCACGAACGAGCTTAAATCTGGGATCCTGCGGATTGGTAATCCTGGCTATGGCCTGAGGCTTCATCTTCTCAAGAGAGGGAACTTCCTGCGAGTCGTAGCGACGGATGATATGATAACCGTATGTGGTCTTCACCGGCTCGCTTATCTCTCCGTCAGCAAGCGAGAACGCGACAGAATCAAACTCCGCCACCATCTCTCCGGCGCCGAACCACGGCAGCATACCACCCTGACGCGCCGAACCACGGTCTTCTGAATTTGCAGAAGCCACGGCATTGAATGTCTCGGGCGCAGATTTTACCACATTGTACAGGCTGTCTATCTCTTTTTTTGCCTGAGCCATGCCGGCATCATCCTTTCCCTGGGTGAGTTTGAGGATATGCGATACCTGAACCTTGCCGCGGGCCTTGCGGTGCTTTCCGCCTTTAAGTATGTGATAGCCCACCGGCGACTCAACCACATCCGAGATAGCGCCCTCGGGCAGACTGTATGCCTCAAGTTCGAACGCCGCAGGATAAGCACCGGCGACAATCCATCCCATCCAGCCGCCACGGTTCTTGCTGCCGCGATCCTGCGAGTACCTGACTGCAAGATCCGCAAAATCGCCTCCTCCACGGAGCACATCCCTGAGACTATCGGCCCTCTGGCGCAATGATGCGTTGACAGCCGCGTCGCGAGTCTTGAACAGCATTATATGATAAGCCTCGACCTCTTCGAGCGAACGGTCGTATGCCTCTTTTACAAGTTGATTGATATAGACGGAATCCGTCAGGTAGGGAGCGGCGAGATCATGGCGGTATTGGGCAGTCTCCTTGAGAAACGCCGCAGTAGTGTCTATTCCCTCGGCCTTCGCATCGGCCACCTTCATCTTGTACAGCTTGAACATCTCCACATACTCGTCGAGTGTCTGAGGATTTATCTGCTGCTGGCTGTTTTTGTTATAAAGGTATTCAAATTCGGATCTGGGCACATCAACCCCGTTGACTGTCATAATCACCGGATCCTTGGCGGCAAAAGCCAATGCCACCGCGCATGCTCCGAGTCCGGCTGCTACTGATTTTTTCATTCCTGTTTTACGGATATAGTTTTTGTCTGTGACCGTCTGCCGGCCTTTCTCAATTCTGTAAACGAATACGGACCGAAAAAATTGTAGTTAATAATTGTAGATTGCGTGAACCGTCACAATCAGTTTCCGACATCAGAGATAAACTTGACACGCATCAGGCGTATGTCATCCTCGTCATATTCATTACCGAGTTCCTGAATGGCGGTCTCGATATCTCCGTCTTCGCTTTCCATAAAATACGCGGTCATATCCTGCACCTGGTCCTCATCAAACATATCCTCGATGAAATAATCTATGTCAATCCTGGTGCCGGCCTCCACTATGGCCTCAAGCTCGTCGAGAAATTCATTAAACTCCATGCCCATCTCCTCGCATAGCTGGTCAAGATCTATCTTGCGGTCAATGGCTTGGATTATCGATATTTTACGATTACTTCGGCTGGCCATGAATTTGACGCGCATGTCGGCCGGACGCTCGATCTCGTTCTCTTCGACATAGCGGGCAATGACCTCTATGAATTCCTTTCCGTATCTGGATGCCTTTCCCGCACCCACGCCAGGCACTGTCAGCAATTCATCTCCTGTGACCGGATACATTGTGGCCATAGCTTCAAGCGACGCGTCAAGAAAGACAAGATATGGAGGAACTCCGACCCGCCTGGACACATCGCGACGCAGCCCCTTGAGTATGGAATACAGTTCCTGATCAAGCGCGCCGACCGCGTAACAAGACTGAGACTCCGCAGAGACTGTGTCTGAATAATCGACATCCTCGACTACGAAAAACGGCACAGGATTCTCATGGAACTCATATCCGCCCAGTGTGACCTTGAGTATTCCGTAATTGTCAAGATCCTTCTCAAGGAAGCCGGCTATGACGGACTGGCGCACGAGCATGCCTACAAGTTTCTCATCCATAGACTTCAGAGCTCCGAACAACTCCAACTGGTCGTGACCGTTGCCTCTGATCTCGTCCGTGGCCCTGCCGATCAGCATATTGACGACATACTCGATTCTGAAACGCTCTCCGACAGCATCAACCATCTCTATTACGGTCTGAGCCTCCTCGGCGGCTTCTATGCGTCGTCGCGGATTCAGGCAGTTGTCGCAGTTACAGCAGTTCTCCTGGTCGTAGGCCTCGCCGAAATAGTGCATAAGGATCTTACGCCGGCACACTGAAGACTCCGCATAGTCAGCCGCCTCCACAAGCAACTGCCGGCTGATCTCCTGCTCTGATACTGATTTTGACTGTATCAGTTTCTCGAGCTTCTGAAGATCCTTGCGAGTATAGAACGTTATGCACCTGCCCTCGCCTCCGTCGCGTCCGGCACGCCCTGTCTCCTGATAGTATCCTTCGAGACTTTTCGGAATGTCGTAATGCAGCACGTATCTCACATCGGGTTTATCGATGCCCATGCCGAAAGCTATCGTGGCGACTATGACATCGATATCTTCATTGAGAAAAGCGTCTTGGTTGGCCGATCTGGTCGCTCCGTCCATTCCTGCATGATACGGCAATGCCTGTATGCCGTTTATGCGCAGTGTCTCGGCAAGCTCCTCGACCTTGCGCCGGCTTAGACAATAGACAATGCCCGAGCGACCCGGATTGCTCTTGATGAACCGGATTATGTCGCGGTCCACATCTTTTGTCTTGGGACGCACCTCGTAGTAAAGATTCGGCCGGTTGAAACTCGATCTGAAAACAGATGCGTCGAGTATCCCGAGATTTTTCTGAATGTCATGCTGGACCTTGGGTGTGGCGGTCGCGGTCAGGGCTATAACGGGAAACTCCCCTATCATAGATATCAGAGGTCTGATCTTGCGGTACTCGGGCCTGAAATCATGTCCCCATTCAGATATGCAATGAGCCTCGTCAACAGCAAAAAAAGATATCTTTATTGATTTAAGAAATTCGACCATCTCCCCTTTGGCAAGCGATTCAGGCGCGACATACAGCAACTTTGTCCTTCCTTCGCGAACATCCTTTCGCACTTGCGTAGCCGCCGATCTTGATAACGAGGAATTAAGGAAATGAGCCACATGTTCCTCAGCCTCGAAGCTTCTGATGGCGTCAACCTGATTCTTCATAAGTGCTATGAGCGGAGATATGACAATCGCCGTACCCTCCGACATAAGAGCCGGCAACTGATAACAGAGCGACTTGCCGCCACCGGTCGGCATCAGCACGAAAACATCGCGTCCACCCAGAAGCGTTTCTATGATCTTCTGCTGGTTTCCTTTGAATGTATCGAAGCCGAAGTGCATCTTTAACGCTTCGAGTATTTTACCGGTATTAGACATCGGAGTGAGGTTTGGGGAGAATATTAATAAATTGAAGTCATTTAAAGTCAAAGGACTTCATTATGTCGGTTTATAACAAAATTAAATTATTTTAATGAAAAATGCAAGAAAATAACCATCTTTTTATCATTTTTCATTTTGACCACAAACCTGACTCATGGCGAAAATAAAAAAGACACCGCCGCACGTCAGGACGTGCGGCGGCATATGACAGGTTTTACAGATGATTGGCCGTCAGCTTACACTCTACTGCCGGACTGCCGTCAATCACTCTGAGATCTTAGTCTTTTCAAAATGAGCTTTTTCCAACTGCGAGCGGACGTAGTCGGCATCGATGACAAGTTTCTTGCTGTCTGACGACGGTGCCTCGTACATGGCATCGACCATTACGGTCTCAACTATGGATCTCAGACCGCGGGCACCGAGCTTGTACTCTATCGCCTTGTCAACTATCAGATCAAGAGCCTCGTCGGCAAACTCGAGCGTCACGCCGTCAAGTTCAAGCATTTTACTGTATTGCCTGGTAATGGCGTTTTTCGGTTCGGTGAGAATCCGGCGCAGTGCGTCGCGGTCTAGGGGATCAAGACTGGTCAGAATCGGAAGACGCCCGATAATTTCCGGAATCAGTCCGAATGACTTGAGATCCTGCGGGAGCACATAGCGCATCAGGTTCTCGCGCTGACGTTTGCGCGACTTCTCATCATGTCCGTATCCTACCATATGAGTGTTGAGACGCGAGGCGATCTTGCGTTCTATGCCGTCGAACGCGCCTCCGCAGATGAAAAGTATGTTCTTCGTGTTGACGGCGATCATCTTCTGCTCCGGATGCTTGCGGCCACCGTTGGGCGGTACGAGCACTGTGCTTCCCTCAAGAAGTTTAAGCAGGCCCTGCTGCACACCCTCGCCGCTGACATCGCGGGTAATGGAGGGATTGTCACTCTTGCGGGCGATCTTGTCGATCTCGTCGATAAACACAATGCCGCGCTCAGCGCGCTCCACATCGTAGTCACACGCCTGCAGAAGCCGCGTCAGAAGAGACTCTATATCCTCGCCGACATATCCGGCTTCGGTAAGCACCGTAGCGTCCACTATGGTGAAAGGTACATCAAGAAGCCGCGCGATCGACTTGGCGAGCAGAGTCTTGCCTGTGCCTGTGGGACCTACGAGGATAATGTTTGACTTCTCTATATCCACATCATCATCGCCGGCATTCTGGTTGATGCGCTTGTAGTGGTTGTAGACAGCCACCGACAGGTATTTCTTGGCCTCGTCCTGGCCGATGACATACTGGTCGAGAAACTCATGAATTTTCTTGGGAGTCGGAATGCTTTTGCCCCCTTTGTCCTTGTTGCCGGCGTTGCGGCGGTCGAGTCTCTCCGAGTCGCGCATCTGGTTGATGAAGTCTATGCACTCCTCACAGATAGTGAGCTGGTCATAGACCGACACCACCGGATTGGCGGCAGTCTCCTCACGACCGCACATCACGCATCTTTTGGTTGTCTTTTTTGCCATTTCAGTTCTCCTCCTTGCGGGGATTTACAAGCACTTTGTCAATCATACCATATTCCTTTGCCTCGGCGGCAGTCATCCAGTAATCGCGGTCGGAGTCTGCCTCGACTTTGTCGAACGGCTGTCCTGAATGATTCGATATGATATTGTAGAGTTCCGATTTGAGTTTCAGAATCTCGCGGGCAGTGATCTCGATATCAGACGCCTGACCCTGGATACCGCCCATGGGCTGATGGATCATCACTCGTGAATGTGGCAGCGCGAAGCGCTTGCCACTTTCTCCGGCCACAAGAAGGACCGCAGCCATAGAGGCCGCCATGCCGGTGCAGATGGTTGACACATCGGAGTTGATATATTGCATTGTGTCGTATATTCCGAGTCCGGCGTACACAGAACCTCCGGGAGAATTTATATAGAGGCTGATATCCTTGTCGGGATCAACGGAATCAAGATAAAGCAACTGGGCCTGAATGATATTGGCGCTCTGGTCGGACACCTGTGTGCCGAGGAAAATGATGCGGTCCATCATCAGACGCGAGAAGACATCCATCTGCGTCACATTGAGCTGGCGCTCTTCGAGGATATAGGGATTCATATAGTCGGCCACGGGTGCGGACACGCCGCCTGCCCTGTCGACTGCCCGGGCGTATGAATCGAGTGTGTTCGAACTCATGCCGAGATGATTGACGGCAAAGTTCCTGAAATCATTCTTCATAATCAAATCCATTTTAACGCGTCGTGAAGTCAAGGCGCGTCTTTTTATTTAAAATAAGACAACTTCGCGGCGCGTTCCGCGAAGTTGTCTGTGTCATCACAAATTGCGTGCCAAAAAAGATCAGGCATTCTCAGCCTCTGCTTCGGCGCGGAAGAGTTCGTTGAACTCATCTACCGAAACTTCCTTCTCGTCAAGAGAGACAGCGGCACGGATCGCGTTGAAAAGCTTCATGTCGCTTGTCTGGCGATAGATGGTATTGCGGGCCTTTTCGTCCTTGAGGATCTCGCCGGCATAGTGCTCGACAGCATCCTCGGGCACGTTGGTCATGCCGTACTGGGCAAACTGGTTGCGGGCCATAAGGCGCGCTGTGTTCTGAAGATCGGCATCCTCAACCTTGATGTCGAGAGCATTGATCATCTTGTCTTTCTCAAGATCCCACACGAGCTGACTGCGGATCTGGTCGTACTCCTTGTCGATGTTCTCCTCATTGAGAGCCTCGTTCTGTGAGATGAGGAATTCCTTAAGAACCTCGTCGGGAAGCTGGATCTCGCCGACTTCCTTGCGGATGGCTTTCTCGGCATCGATCGTAAAGCGGTAGTTCTGGTCGCCTGTGAGAGAATCCTGAATCATCTTCTTCACAGTCTCACGATAACCCTCTTCGTCTTTTACGGTCTCGCCGAATGCCTCCTTGAAGAACTCTTCGTTGAGTTCAGCAGGTTTGAGCACAATGATCTCCTTGATGTCGAAACGGAAATCTCCCTGATGCTTTTCGGCCTCCTCTTTAGGAAGATTGAGCATAGACGCAAGTTCCGTGGGATTGCTCTCGCATGTGGCAGCCGGGTTGAAGACAACGGAGTCTCCGACATGCTTGCCCACGAAAAGCGCACGCTGATCCTCTGACTTGAAATATTGGGGAGCGACGATGCCGTTCTCCACAACAACACCTTCCACCTTGACAGTGCCGTCTTCGTTGAGTTCGGTTATGACGCCTTTTACAAGAGCAGTCGCGTCAACTTCGTCACCGGGTTCCTGCTTGCCGAAACGGCGGCGGAGAGCCTCGTCCTGACGGGCCACCATCTCGTCAGTCACCTGAATATTGTAGTAGGGTATGTGGAGATCCTTGTCAATCTTCACCTCGAACTCAGTAGCTACGCCCACCTTGAACTTCAGAGTGAACTCGCTGGCATCTTCGTTGATGGCATTTGCCTTGTCGGGGATCGGATTTCCAAGCACGTTAATGCCGTTCTCCTTGATATAATCAAAAATAGCCTCGCCGACGAGCTTATTGATCTCGTCGTACTTCACGGCCTTGCCATATTTCTTAGCGATAAGACCTGCGGGCACATGACCGGGACGGAAGCCTGGTTCGGCGTGCTTCTTGCCGATCTCTTTGAGCTGTTTCTTCACCTTGTCAGCGTAGTCGCTTTCCTCAACGACCATAGTGATCTCGCCGATCACGTCGTTGGTCTTTGCATAATCAATTTTCATCTGTTAGATATGATTTTTATTTCTGTCTGATTTCGGGATGCATGCCATGACATGCGAATGAGAAATATTCAACCTGTTTCTCTGCCGGATATTCCAGCATACGTTATTAATAACACATGCAGGTGGAATATATTCCATCAGTTTTGCAAACGAAATGCAAAATTAACAAATTTTTGGGTTATTTCAAGAATTGTCGGAAAACTTTTATCATGTCGAGGTGGTCTGACACGGCCGCCGTCTCGGCTGCCGAATGCATGGCCCAGATCGCACATCCCACATCGACGCCGTCTATGTCAAGCTGTGCCGACGAGATATTGCCGAGGGTGCTTCCTCCCGCCACATCGGCATGATTGACAAAATACTGCATGCTGACTCCTGCCCTGTCGCACAAGTCGTGGAAGACCGCTGCGCCTTGGGCGTCTGTCATATACTTGCAGTTGGCATTGATCTTCACCACGGGGCCACCGCCAAGCACCGGATGGTTTGTCGGATCATACTTCTCGTTGTAGTTCGGATGCCAGCCGTGGGCGTCGTCGGCCGATATCATGAACGAATTCGCAAGCGCCATATGGAAAGCCTGCGGATTAGATGAGCATGTCATGCTGAGACGCTCCACAATGTGACGCAGCACGGGAGAAGCCGCACCCTGTTTTGTGCCCGATCCGGTCTCCTCATTGTCAAAGAGGGCAAGAACTCTTGTCGCCGCGCATGATTCGTCGCATTCCGCGAGCAACGCTTCCAGCCCGGCGAATGCCATCGAAAGGTCATCGATCCTTGCGGACTGGAAATATTCCTTTCCGGCTCCGACCAGAACCGGATTCTCGAACGGATACAGCGAGAGCTCATAATCCAGAATGTCAGCCGGTGTGAAGTTCTCAGGCAGAGAGTCAGCGTTTCCACAAAGCCAGTCAGCCACAAGTGATCTCACCGCTCCTCCGCAGGCTTTGAATTCGGCAATCTTCTCCGCCGGGAAATAACCTATGACCGGTTTCATATCTTTCTGCACAGAGAGCGGATTGCCGTCATTGACCGCACGGTTGAAATGTATGGCAAGATGCGGGATCGTAGCCACGGGAGCAGACAGATCCACGTGAAGTTCAACCGGGCTGAGCGGATCCGCACCGCGGAGCATGACACGGCCTGATATCGAAAGCGGACGGTCAAACCATGTGTACATGATAGGGCCGCCATATTTCTCGACATTGAGCGAGACAACACCTCCGTCACCGTAGATCTCGCAATTTGGCTTGAGTTTGAAACAAGGGCTGTCGGTATGGGCGGATATGATGCGTACCCCGGCCTTGTCGACCGGTTCTGATCCGGCCACAAACGCAAATATCGCGCTGCCGTTTTTCGTCACATAACATTTGTCACCCGGGGCGATTTCCCAATAGTCCGATTCTCTGAGCTGCCTGAATCCGCTCTCTTCAAGGGTGGCCTTCACTGTGTCGACTGCCAGAAAATTGCAAGTCGAGGCTTCGAGACTGCGCAGCAGGCGCTCCATAACGGGATTATCGGGATTTCTATCGGTCTTGTCCATGGTTTTATGATTTAAGTGATTTTGTTTTAAGTGATTTTGATTTATGTTCAGACACTTGATCCGAAACGCAGGTGATTGAGCGCACGCATCACGTTGCAGAGCGTCTGCGCCCAGTATGCCTCGAAATTCCCGCGGCACTCCGCATATGCGCCTGCAGCCTGATCTCCATCGCTATCCTTCACTATTGATATGAAGTTATAAAGCGGCTGGAATATATCGGCGAGACACTCCGCGATGCTCGCTCCGATCGGAGTGTCGCTATATTTCATATCCTCCTCGAATGTCTCGAGAAAAGCATCATCGGGGCCGAGCAGAACCTCCACATTGCGCCTCACGCTCTCATAGAAGTCTTCATCGACATACGTACGGTAGAAACCGAAATCAGGCGACATTGAGTCGTAATCTTCTGAATCGTATTCGGAAAATGCATAATAGATTCTCGGAAGATAGCCGAGAATCTCCTTTATGAAGTCTTCTTTTTCCAGTTCTCTGGCGCGTTCAAGCAGCGAGCAGTATCCTGACGCGAGTGCCGTAATCTGCAGCAAGTGCTTCCTGATATCCGGATTATCCATACAGATTGTGTTGGTTTATGTATTCTAAAACTTCGTTGGAAAGAAAAAAGTTGAGATTCATTCTTTCGCGCAACCATCGGCGCACGAATGATGATGAAATCAAGGCCTGTGGCGCGTCTGACAGCAAGGTCACACCGGCCGGAAGCGAAAGAGGGTCTATGTCATGACCCGGACGTGGGTAGATGACAATCCTGAATTCCTCGATTATTTTACCGCTGTCGCGCCAACGGTCAAAGATAAGCCAGTTGTCCGAGCCTATAAGGAGCAAGAATTCACGTTCGGGAAAATGCTCGCGTAGATATGCCAGAGTCATGTATGTGAAGGAAGGTTCAGGAAGACGGGTCTCCACATCGCTGACGTCAACTCTCCCACACCTCCGGGCGACGAGCGCGCACATGGCAACCCTGTGCTTTTCGGCAACGGGCGGCTGACCGGTCTTAAGCGGATTTATCCGGCTCGGCATAAGCCACACCTCATCGGCTATGCCGCATTGCGACACGTATGAAGCAATCATGGCATGGCCGATATGGACGGGATCGAAACTTCCGCTGAATACTACAGTCCTGATTTTACTCATGGCGGGCGATTCTCAGAGTTGTCACTCGGAGATGAAAACGGAAATTATATCACGGACTTCACACACCGCAGTGTCAAGATCGTCGTTGACCACACTCCGGTCGAAACGGTCGGCGAATCCCATTTCATAGCCGGCTTTCTCTATGCGCTTGCGCAGGGACTCCTCTGAATCGGTGTTGCGTCCGCGAAGACGCGATTCAAGAGTATCCAGACAAGGAGGCTTTATGAATATCGAGATTGCGCTATCGCCGAACTGACGCTTGACATTCAATGCGCCCTTCACATCTATGTCCATGACAAGATTGCGGCCCGAACCGGTGACGCGCTCGACCTCTTCGCGCAGAGTGCCGTATTTTGTTCCGGCATAAACCTCCTCCCATTCCACAAAGAGTCCGGCTTCTATGCGCCTGTCGAACTCCTCCGGGGTCAGGAAGTAATATTCGCGACCATCCGTCTCCTCCCCTCTCGGGCTGCGGCTCGTGGCCGATACTGAAAAACCGAGATGAAGTTCCGGCATCGCGACAAGGCGCGATATGATTGTTGACTTTCCGGTTCCCGAAGGGGCGGACAGGATGATTATTTTACCTTTTCTCACAGGTTGATCCATAAAAACTGGGTTATTTCTGAACCGGAGGTCAGAGCACGTTGAGCACCTGTTCCTTTATCTGTTCGAGTTCATCTTTCATTCTCACCACGATACGCTGCATTTCAGCCTGATTGGATTTCGAGCCGAGCGTATTTATCTCACGACCCATCTCCTGGGCTATGAAGCCGAGTTTCTTACCCTGCCCCTGCGTGGGAAGGTCGCCGTCAGACGGCCCCATTGTCTCAAGAAAGTAATTCATATGGGCGCGGAGCCGTGTTTTTTCTTCGGTGACATCGAGTTTCTCTATATAGAAAATAAGCTCCTGTTCGAGGCGTCCTCGGTCATACTCGATCGATGTGAGGCGTGAGAGCTGCTCTTCGAGGCGAGCCTTGACTCGTGGCACCCGCTCCTCCTCAAATTGTCCTATCTGCCCGAGCAGAGAGGTGATATTTGAGATTTTTTCCTCGAAAAAACCGTAAAGTTTTCGTCCTTCCGCCACGCGGAACTCCACGAGCGCGTCGGCAGCTTCCGCCGCAGCCCGGAGAAATGCCTCGGCATCAGCAGAATCGGTCTCTCCGCTGTCTGACTTCATGACATCAGGCATCCGGAGCAGTGTAGCGTACCAGTCGGCAGGCTCTGGCAACCCGAGTCTTGAGGCCATGTCAAGTATCTGGTTCTTGTAGGCGGAAAGCAACTCGACATTGACACGCACCGGAGAGTCCGTGCCGACAGACTCACAGGCGACGTTCATTTCCACCTTGCCGCGCTCTAGTCTGGCCGCCACGCGACCACGCGCCTCAAGCTCCACATCCTTGAGACACGCCGGAACGCGCATCATCAGATCAAGTTGTTTGGAATTAAGAGACTTGATATCGACAGTGATTTTCTTTGAAGAGGAGGATGCGGTGCCACGGCCGAAGCCGGTCATTGATAGTATCATGAGCTTATAGGTATGTGTCTAAGAGACTACTCTTGTCGTGTTTGTCTGCAAATTTACAAATTTTTCAATTAAGAAACAAAAACAGGGGGTTGTCTCCCGTCGGAAACACCCCCCGTCAAGACCGGACTCACACGGCGTTCACACGCCAAGGTCGGCGAGTACGCGGTCGATATGCTTCTCGGCCTCGGCCACGATCTCTTCATATTTCGACTTGTCGGCCATATTCTCTCGCACCTCGACATAGAACTTGATCTTCGGCTCGGTGCCCGAAGGACGGACTGACACCTTGTCGCCCGCTTCGGTGAAGAACTGGAGCACATTGGATGTGGTAGGGAAATCCATCTTCTCGACAGAACCGTCCTTGAGGTTGCGGCAGTTGAGATCGGAATAATCCTTGATACAGGTAACAGGACTTCCGGCGAGAGTTTTCGGGGGATTCTCGCGGAAATTCTTCATCATGGCCACGATTTCTTCGGCACCAGACTTGCCGGGGCGCACCACACTTACGCCGCGTTCGCGCGAGAAACCATACTGCGCGTATATGTCGACGAGAAGCTCATAGAGATTCATGCCTTTCTCGGCAGCCCATGCGGCACATTCGGCGATGAGCGAGTTGGTCGATACGGAATCCTTGTCGCGGACAAATGTCTCAGGAAGGAAGCCATAGCTTTCCTCACCGCCTCCGAGGTAACGGCCAGTTGTCTCCATGTTGCGCATCACATCGGCGATCCATTTGAAACCGGTAAAGCAGTCGAAGCACTTGATGTTGTTGGCATCGGCGATACGCTTGATGGTCTCGGTCGTAACGATGGTCTTCACGACATACTCTCTTCCATCTATCATGCCTTTCTCCACATTCTGGGTAATCAGATAGTATATTAGGAGCATACAGATCTGGTTGCCGTTGACAAGCTGGTAATTACCCTCCTTGTCGCGCACGACAAGACCGATACGGTCCGCGTCGGGATCAGAAGCGAGCACGAGGCTGGCACCGGTTTCTTTAGCTTTCGCGATACCCATTGTCATAGCCTCGGCATTCTCGGGGTTGGGCGATGCCACAGTGGGGAAGTCTCCGCTCTGCACATCCTGCTCAGGCACGTGAATTACGTTGTCGAAGCCCCAGAGTCTGAGCGAATCGAATACGAGACGCAGACCTGTGCCGTGGATTGGAGTGTAGACGATCTTCATGTCGTGATGCTTTTTGTCTACCTCGGGATCAAGGCTGAGCTTGTGGATGTCGGCAAGATACTGGTCGTCGATATCCTTGCCGATTGTCTGGATGAGCGACCTGTCGGCGTCGAAGCGGATCTGATCGACCGAAGTGATGGCGTTGACATATTCAATGGTCTTCACATCGTGGGGGGCGATCATCTGCGCGCCGTCGCTCCAGTAGGCCTTGTAGCCGTTGTATTCTTTCGGATTGTGACTGGCAGTAATCATCACTCCGCTCTGACAACCGAGTTTGCGGATTGCATATGACACCTCGGGAGTGGGGCATGGACCGTCAAAGAGATAGACCTTTATGCCGTTGGCGGCGAAAACCTCTGCCGTCAATTCGGCGAACCTGCGCGAATTGTTGCGTACGTCATGACCTACGGCAACTGAGATCTGAGGCAGTTCCTTGAATGTATCTTTCAGGTAGTTGGCAAGACCCTGGGTGGCTGCTCCCACTGTGTATATGTTCATGCGGTTTGTGCCGGCACCCATTATGCCGCGCAGACCGCCTGTTCCGAATTCGAGGTCCTTGTAGAATGCCTCGATCAGAGGAGTCTTGTCTTCGGCATCAAGCATTGCCCTGACTTCCGTGCGTGTCACCTCGTCATACTGCTCACCGAGCCATTTCTCCGCGCGAACGGTGACGGTTTTCAATAACTCTTCGTTGTTCATATTTCAACTGGTTATAATTAATACTTTTTCAATAATAATCTATCGTCAATAATCTAACATCGTGAGTCCGGCAGCATACTGCCGGACACGAATCCAATCGGCAAGCGACACCGCCTCCCGACACGTGAACGCAAAGATAATAAATTTTGCTCATGTTTGTGAACCGTTTTAAGTCTTTTTATAGGAAAGGAACAAAAAAGACGCACAATTGCAGCAAAATTAATACACATTCGGCTAATTTACAGCACACCCATGGTCGTGACATCTTCATAAATCTGAAACCGTAAGAGCGCGCTCTTAAGAAGCTTCGGCCGCCCGATTTTGACAATTGGAAGAAATGCGTTAATTTTGCAAAAAGTATAAACATCATGAGCAAACAGTCATGGAGGCCGGGAACGATGGTCTATCCCCTGCCCGCCGTAATAGTCACGGTCGGTTCCTGTCGTGAAGAATGGAATCCGATAACAGTGGCATGGACAGGCACAATATGCAGCGATCCTGCCATGTGCTACATATCCGTCCGCCCCGAACGGCATTCCTATCCGATACTGATAAAGAACATGGAGTTCACGATCAACCTGACTACCGTCGATATGGCGAGAGCCACCGACTGGATCGGCGTCCGCTCAGGCAGAGACTATGACAAATGGAAAGAGACGGGACTCACCCCAATACCAGGCGAGAAGGTATCGTCGCCCACCATCGAGGAGTCGCCTCTCAGCATCGAATGCCGGGTAAAAAGCGTGACTGACCTCGGCACACACCACATGTTTGTGGCAGAAGTGCTCAATGTGCGTGCCGACAGCAGATGGATAGACCCTGTGACCGGCAGGTTCAGCCTCGAGGACTCCGGCATCATGGCATACTGTCACGGCCATTACTATGGACTCGGTGAAAAGATAGGCAACTTCGGTTTCTCAGTAAAGAAGCCTGCAAAACAACCATAGGCAACTGCAGTGCGTATGCAGCCTCACGTCTTTATCAACGCAACATGGCCGGCGACGTGATCGGTTTTGCTTTCCTCACAATAACCGGATGAAATGGACTGTCGCTTAATTTTTTTTGCTATATTTGCATTCGGGTAACACTGGAAGCGTGCATAAGCTGCTTCATCAGGAAACCAATCACCCGACTCTATCATGAACAAGAACGAAGATATATATGATTTCGGGACTTCTCCAGGCAAAGTATCGAAAAAATACAGGAGAAACCGAATTTTGGTCAAATGGCTGTGGATCATGTTCCTCAGTCTCGGATTTGTCATTATATTCTTTCTGATGCTCATCTACAACGGCGTCATCGGATATATGCCGCCGATCGAAGAGCTTGAGGATCCCCACGACAAACTGGCATCGCTCGTCTACGCATCTGACGGCACGACAGAACTCGGGCGCTATTATTATGGTGCAGGCAACCGCGTGTATACCGATTACAACGGCATATCTCCCCATGTCATCAACGCTCTTGTGGCGACGGAAGACGTGCGTTTTCTCGAACATTCGGGCATAGATTTCAAGGCACTCGGCCGCACCGCCGTCAAGACAGTGCTGATGGGCGACAAATCCGCGGGCGGAGCCTCGACCATCACCCAGCAGCTTGCTAAGCAGCTTTACTCGCAACCGTCGAACAATCTGTTCAAGCGTGCCATACAGAAACCCATAGAATGGATGATCGCCATAAAGCTCGAGCGGTTCTACACAAAAGACGAGATAATCAACATGTATCTCAACCGCTTCGACTTCCTCAACAATGCAGTCGGAATCAAGACTGCGGCAAACGTCTATTTCGGCAAGGAACCCCGCGACTTGAAAATCGAGGAGGCAGCCATGCTTATAGGCATGCTCAAGAATCCGAGCTACTTCAATCCGCTGCGTCATGAAGAGCGAACGCGCGACAGACGCAACGTCGTGTTCGACCAGATGGCCAAAGCCGGTTTTATCTCTTATGCCGAAGCCGACTCTCTGAAAGAACTGCCACTTGCACTCGACTATCACAAGGTCGACCACAAAGAGGGTGGCGCGCCATATCTGCGCGAGGAGATTCGACGACTCATGACCGCCAAAAAGCCCGTACGACCCAAGCGTGGCGACTACGGCAGCACCGTGTCTTATAAAATCGCCCTCGGCAACTACAACACAGATTCGCTTAAATGGGAAGAGGATCCTCTCTACGGCTGGATTCTCAAGAACCCCAAGCCTGATGGAAGCCACTATAATCTGTATACCGACGGACTGCGCATCTACACATCGATCGACATGAGGATGCAGGAGTATGCCGAGCAGGCAGTCAACGAGCACCTCGGAGGCTATCTCCAGCCGGCGTTCGAGAACGAGAAACGGGGATCGCGCACCGGCCCGTACACCTCGAACCCCAACGAATTGAGTTACGCAAGCGTACAGAGACTTATCAAAAACGCCATAAAGCAGACCGGACGCTACCGCAATATGAAAGCCGCCGGATGCAGCGAGGAGGAAATCGACCGCGCTTTCCACACTAAATACGAGATGGACGTCTTCGCATATGTAAAAGAGACGAAGATCGAGAACGGCAAAAGCGTCACCCGCATCGTGCCCGGGACAAAAGCCGTGAGCATGACCCCTTATGACTCTCTTATGTATATGAAGACCATTCTGCGCACCGGCCTGATGAGCATGGATCCGGTGACAGGATATGTGAAGGCTTATGTCGGAGGTCCGGATTTCTCTCATTTCCAGTACGACATGGTGGCCAGGGGCAAACGCCAGATCGGCTCGACCGCCAAGCCGTTCCTCTACACGCTTGCCATGGAACAGGACTTTACCCCCTGCTCTATGTTCTCCAACACCCAGCCGGTCTTCGGCAACTGGGCTCCGAGAAACTCCAGCAGAAGCCGCATCGGCGACATGGTCGATCTGCGCTGGGCACTGACAAACTCCAACAACTGGATCTCCGCCCGGTTGGTGAACGAACTTGGCGCCGGAGCTCTCGCCAACAAGATGCGGATGTTCGGTCTGTCGGGCTACATCGAGCCGACTCTGCCGCTCTGCCTCGGCACGGTCGACGTGTCTGTCGGAGACATGGTGGCGGCCTACACCACATTCGCCAACCGGGGCATCAGGGTCAACCCCATCTATGTGACACGCATCGAAGACAATCAGGGCAATCTTATATACTCCGCAGTGCCTCACCGCACGGAGGTGACATCTGAGGAGGCGTACAACCGGATTGTCTCCATTCTGCTCAATGTGGTCGATTCAGGAACGGGCGCAAGCCTCCGCAGCCGATACGGTATCCGGGCGCAGATGGGAGGAAAGACCGGTACGACCAACGCCAACTCCGACTCCTGGTTCATGGGCTTCACTCCCGACCTCGTCACAGGCGTTTGGGTCGGCGGTGAAGAACGCTACATACACTTCAACTCGATGGCTTTCGGACAGGGAGCGAAAGCAGCTCTGCCGATCTATGGCTTGTACATGAAAAAAGTATACGGCGACTCACGACTTCCCTATTCGCAGGATACAAAATTCGAATTCCCCGAGAACATGGATCTCTGCGGTTCGGAACACATGACATATTATCACTACGAAGAGGAATCTGAAGAAGATGTCAACAACGCGCTTTTCGAATAGTGCATAACGTGACTCTACACTACAATCCGCGAAGGCAAGTGGCGTAAATGCCGCAAATATAACATTCGTCAAATTTAGAATTGGCTTTGAGAAAATCTTGATTTTTCAAAGCCAATTCTTTGTTTTTCAAGATATTTACTGTTTGAAAACTTTTAATTTTCCTCATAAGGCATCGCAAAGTTTCCATAACTTGCATAAGCGGCATAACTTTGCGGCATAAACCAACAAAATCTTAAAGTTTTCAATCGCATGAAAAGAAATTTACTCCTCTCGCTCTCGCTCTGCGCAGCCGGACTTGCCTCTCAGGCCGAAACAAACATCTACCTGGCAAACCTCGCCGGATGGAACGAGACAGCGATGTACAGCCGGGATGATGACACCGAGATCTTCGGTGAATGGCCCGGCTCTGCTCCCACATCGACCGAGACCATCAGCGGAGTGACCTACGATAAATTCGTCATCGCCGATTCGTATGACGGTCTTACCGCCAATCTTATCCTCAACAACAATAATAACGGCAGTCAGGTCGACATAGCATCGCTCAATGTCGACGGAGGAAACCACTACTATGCCACCAACGGCATACTTGTCAACGCATATTCCGATCCCGCCGGCCCGAACATCAACTTCGATCCGGTCGACACTTTTGTCTACATACTCGACAACACAGGCTGGGATAATCTCTATGTCTACGGCTGGGGCACAAACGCACCCGAGATCTTCGGCGGATGGCCCGGAAAGCAGGTGACTGATACCGAGATGAAAGGAGACGTGATTAATAAAGTGATCCGTGGCGTCGAGGCTTCCGACAAGCCACATTGTCTCATTCCCCATAACAACGAGGGCACACAATACGACATCGAGGGCACTTATCATATCGACCGCGACATATATCTGATGGTCACGCCCGACGGTGCTGTCGCAACTTCATCGCCCGCGATTGCCGCCGACATCACTTGCAAGGAGGCATACTTCACACTTCAGGGCATCCGTGTCGCCGAACCCGAAAATGGCAAGCCCTACATGGTGAAAAAAGGAGCTGAAGCCGGCAGACTTGTCATGACGTCGCACTGACAACAGCAATCCTACTGAATTGTTCACACCGAATCAAAGAAAATGACGGATACGGAATCAGAAACCGTGTCCGTCATTTCTGTATTTGACATTTTTTGAGTAATTTTGCAATCGATTTAAGAATAATTAAGGTTACGGGATGACAGCCGCTCTCTTGTCGGCGACGGCACAAGCCAGCGGATGTATCCCGGTAAAAAAAGATTGGTGTCAAATGGAATGGCTTATTGATTTACTCAGGCCCCACAATCTTTCCCTGGCGAGCACTATCCTGCTCTACTCGTTCGTGATATTCGCGGGTATATATCTGGGAAAGATCAAGTTTTTCGGAGTCTCGCTCGGCGTGACTTTCGTGTTGTTTGTCGGTATCGTGCTCGGGCACTTCGGATATACGGCCGATGGCGATGTGCTTCATTTCCTCCGGGAATTCGGACTGATACTCTTCATTTTCTCTATCGGCATGCAGGTCGGTCCCGGCTTCTTCTCGTCATTCAAGGAGGGCGGTATCCAGATGAACATGCTCGCCATGCTCTCGATCGCGCTCAATGTCGGGATCATGATAACCATCTACTTCCTTCAGGGAGGTTCAGAGGGTGAGACTTCAATCTCGCAGATGGTAGGAATCATGAGCGGCGCAGTGACCAATACACCGGGACTCGGAGCCGCGCAGCAGACATTCCTTCAGGTAAATCCCGACGGATATGACGTCAGCCAGCAGATGTCGATGGGCTATGCCGCCGCCTATCCTCTCGGAGTGGTGGGCATAATCCTGACCATGATCATCCTGAAAGTCATCTTCAAAATCAATCCGGAGAAAGAGACTGCGGAGATAGAATCTGACGAGAAGACGTCGGCTCTCGCGCCCCACAAAGTGACATTCCGCGTCACCAACGAGATGATCAACGGCCTCGACATGCAGAAGATGCACACCCTCATATCGGTCAACTATGTCATATCGCGGATCGAGAAACCCGACGGGCGTGTCATCATACCGACAGCCAAAGACATTCTCGAGATCAATGACGTGGCGCTCGTGATATGTTCGATCCAGGACGAAGAGATCTTCAGCCGCTTCATCGGTCCCAAGATCGAGAAAACATGGGAGATGGAGACAGGTCCTGTTGTCTCGCGCCGCATTCTTGTGACTCGCACGGAATACAACGGCGTCAAACTCGGTTCTCTCCGACTGCATTCTGCCTATCAGCTTAACGTGACACGCGTGAACCGCGCCGGCGTAGATCTTCTTGCCGCACCCAACCTGCGTCTGCAGATGGGCGACCGCATCACCGTTGTCGGCAAGCTCGACGACATCAACAACCTCGCACGCAAGCTCGGCAACTCGATGAAGCGTCTCAACGAGCCAAACCTGATCACCATGTTTATCGGCATATTCCTCGGAATCATAGTCGGAAGCATTCCGCTGCAGTTCCCCGGCATGTCGGTGCCCATGAAACTCGGTCTTGCCGGCGGCCCGCTTGTGGTGGCGATCCTGATAAGCGCATACGGACACAAGTTCCATCTTGTCACATATACCAACTCCTCGGCCAACTTGCTGCTGCGCGAGATCGGTATATGCCTCTTCCTCGCTTCGGTCGGCATTGCGGCAGGTAAGGATTTCGCCGCGACAGTCTTCAACTCACGGGGCATAACCTGGGTGGGCTACGGATTCGCGATCACGGTTCTGCCCCTGATAGTGACCGGCATAATAGCCCGTGCGAAATACAAGATGAACTACTTTACGATCTGCGGTATGATGTCGGGCAATTACACTGATCCCCCGGCACTGGCATACAGCAACAAGGTAGCCAACAACGATGCGCCCGCAGTGGCCTATTCCACTGTATACCCGCTGACGATGTTCATGCGCGTCATAGCGGCTCAGGTGGTAATACTCTGCTTCATGTAGCCATCGGCAGCAACACCTCTAAGAAGTCGCCGGCTCCAGGCGACTTTCTTTTTCACAATCGGGTCACTACATCGGAAAACAATAGGGGCGTGCCGGCGGCACGCCCCTATCATGTATCGGGTTGATGATTACTTGCCTGTGGTGATGCGGATCTGGATGCCGCCGTCGGGGGCTACGTTGATCTCAAGAGTGGTTCCCTCTGCAAGACGGAGAGCCGGAGCGTTGTCTTTGCGGGTGTTGGGGAGAACGCTCTGAGCTGCTGTTCCGCCCTCGATGGGTGAGAGCGCACGGTTGATGTCAACCGGAGCTACTGCCTTCGGTGCTTCGGCTTTCGGCGCTTCTGCCTTGGGTGCCGCAGGTGCGGGCTTTGCTGCGGGTTTCGGAGCCGCCTTGGGTGCGGCTTTGGGCGCTGCACCGGGAACGCCAAACTCGATGATCGGCTGGTCAGTGGCCATTACGTCACCCTCGTCGATGAGAAGACGAGCCACGATGCCGTCACGATCTGCCATCAGGTTGTTTTCCATCTTCATGGCCTCGTATACGAGCACCACGTCGCCGGCCTTGACAGCATCGCCGGGTTTAACCTTGAATTCAAGCACGGTTCCACCCATGGGTGCCTTCATGACCTCGCCTGAACCGACAACAGCGCCTTCCTCCTCTGCTGCGGGAGCGACAGCCTCGCCCTCTACTGCAAACTCGATCAGAGGCTGGTCGGTCGACATTACATCTCCTTCGCCTACAAGCACGCGTTTTACAACGCCTTCCTTGTCGCATGCCAGATCGTTCTCCATCTTCATTGCCTCGTAAACGAGCACCACGTCACCGGCTTTCACTGTGTCGCCGGCTTTCACGCGAATCTCCATTACGGTACCGCCCATGGGAGC
>VSPN01000007.1:0-37129 GCA_009775355.1 Muribaculaceae bacterium | reverse complement strand
ACGAGCACCACGTCACCGGCTTTCACTGTGTCGCCGGCTTTCACGCGAATCTCCATTACGGTACCGCCCATGGGAGCCTTGAAGACCGGACCGGTCACGGGGCCATCGACGGGAGCGGCGGCAACAGCCGCGGACTTGGGTGCGGCAGCCTTTCCGGCCTCGAACTCTGCCTTGCGCTGGTTGGTAAGGAATGTCTTGGCTACAGCGGGAAGGAGTTCGAGAAGAAGGAATTCCTCTTCGTTCTGAGCAAGTTTGACACCGCCGAACTTGTCAAGCTCGGGGTTGGCGGGAGTCTTGTATGAACTTACGTCGTAGGGTTTCTCATCGGCGCAGCCGGTGATCTGCTCGCGGAACTTGGGATCTACCGGAACGGGAGTCGTTCCGTACTCACCCTTCACAAGCGATATGAACTGATTGTTCTTGTTGGTATAGTCGGGCTTGCCGGCACGGCGGTCCATGGCGAGGTTGACTGCCTGTGAACCTACGATCTGGCTGGTGGGCGTAACGAGAGGCACAAGACCTGCGTCGCGGCGAACCTTGGGAATGAGAGCCATAGCCTCCTCAAGCACATCCTCCGCTCCGAGAGCGCGAAGGTTGGCAACCATGTTGGAGTACATACCGCCGGGAACCTCGGCGTTCTTCACAAGCTCGTTGGGTTTCGGAAGTCCGAAATAAGCCTCGATCTTGTGGCATGCGTCGAGAAGTTCCTCCTCCTTGTTGGCCTTTGCAGCCTCGATGGCGCGGTCGAACTCGGCGTCGATCTCTGCGGGCATAGCCTTGTATGCCTCGTCGAAATCTTTCGGCCACTTGTCTTTGTTGAGGTCGAAATCCGCAAGAGCCTTGCGTGCATCCTTGAGCTCATGACGGATACGGGCCACTGCCTCCATGTCGGCTTCAAGCTCCACACCCATCTTGCGGCAGAAAATGTCGACAAGCTCGATGGCGGGAGCGGCAGAACCGCCTCCGAACCACCAGATGTTGGTATCGACGATGTCGACACCCTGGATGATGGCTGTCAGCACGGCGGCAAGACCGTAACCGGGAGTACAGTGAGTATGGAAATCAACAGGCACCTTGAGGGCGGCTTTCAGCTTGGGCATGAGGCTGTAGATACGCGAGGGGCTTACAAGACCGGCCATATCCTTGAGGGTGACCATCTTGGCACCGAGAGCCTCCATCTCTTTCGCTTTCTCAACAAAATACTCATCGGTGAAGATCTTCTCGTCCTCGGGAGTTCCTTTCGGATCGACAGTATAGCAGACTGCGGTGTCGGCTATGCCGCCGAGCTCGTTGATCATGCGGATCGAGCCCTTGATGTTGTTGATATCGTTGAGCGCGTCGAAAATACGCATCACATTAAGACCGTTCTCGATTGCCTTCTTATAGAAGCCTTCGAGCACAGAGTCGGGATAAGGCACATATCCGAAAAGGTTGCGGCCACGCGACAGAGCTGAAAGAAGAGATATGCCCTTCATGGCCTTGCTGCACTCGCGGAGACGGTTCCACGGGCTTTCGCCGAGGTAACGCATCACTGAGTCGGGCACTGCACCGCCCCAGACCTCCATGATATAGAACTTGGCGTCGCGGTAGAGCGGAAGAAGTTTGTCTACGTTCTCCTGCTTCATGCGGGTGGCGAATAGGGACTGCTGGCCGTCGCGCAGCGTCAAATCCCTGATTTGTAATTTCTTAGTCACTGTGATTCTGTATTAGTTATTGTGTTTATGGTATTTGCAACTATCAGTCAGATAATTTATTTCCCAAATTTAAACAAAATCCTGCGATTAAAGAATTTTTTCGCTAATTTTTTTGAACCCGCATAGAAAAAAAGCGGGGCGATCCTTTCGGATCAGCCCCGCCGGGTGCCATATCGGTTCCCTTTTTACTTCTTCGAACGGTTGCCGTAGCGGCTGCGGAACTTGTCGACGCGACCTGCGGTGTCGACGAGTTTCTGCTTGCCTGTGAAGAAGGGGTGAGACGAGCTGGTGATCTCAAGCTTTACGAGGGGATACTCCTTGCCGTCGATCTCGATTGTCTCGCGTGAAGCCACAGTCGAACGGGTGATGAACACCTCGTCGTTCGACATATCCTTGAAGCAGACCTCACGGTAATTTGAGGGATGAATGTCTTTTTTCATTTTGGTTTACTGCAGTTTATGTTTGTTTATTCAGTCTCAGCAGGTCGCGATCCCGCTGAATTGGCGTGCAAAATTACTAATTTTTCCGCACATACGCAAATATCCGAAAAAATACGCTTGTGAATTGTCACGGATTCCGCGGATACTCAACCTGTCAGACAAGCTTCTTGTAGCGTATGCGGTGGGGAGTGTCGGCTCCGCCGTCGCGCTTCTTCTTGAACTCCTCATATTCCGAGTAGCTGCCTTCGAAATATGTGACCTGACTGTCACCCTCGAACGCGAGGATGTGGGTGGCGATACGGTCAAGGAACCAGCGGTCGTGACTCACGACCACCGCACAACCCGCAAAATTCTCAAGACCTTCTTCGAGAGCGCGGAGCGTATTGACGTCGATATCGTTGGTAGGCTCGTCGAGAAGCAAAACATTGCCCTCTTCCTTAAGAGCCATGGCGAGGTGCAACCGGTTGCGCTCACCGCCAGAGAGGACTCCGATCTTTTTCTCCTGATCCGCCCCTGTGAAGTTGAAGCGAGACAGATAGGCCCGAGCGTTCATGTCGCGGCCTCCCATGCGGAAAGACTCCACACCCTGCGATATGACCTCATACACGGTCTTCTCGGGCGAGAGATCCTTGTGGTTCTGGTCCACATATGCGATCTTGACCGTCTCTCCCACTTCGAATTCACCACGGTCGGCTGTCTCCAGCCCCATTATGAGGCGGAAGAGCGTAGTCTTGCCCGCACCATTGGGGCCGATCACGCCGACTATGCCGTTGGGAGGCAGCATGAAATTAAGATCAGTGAAGAGCGCCTTGTCGTCGTAAGCCTTCGCAAGACTGCGGGCCTCGATCACCTTGTTGCCCAGACGCGGGCCATTGGGTATAAATATCTCGAGCTTCTCCTCGCGCTCCTTCTGGTCTTCGTTGAGAAGTCGGTCATAGCTCGACAGACGGGCCTTTCCTTTGGCCTGACGTGCCTTGGGAGCCATGCGCACCCATTCGAGCTCGCGTTCGAGAGTCTTGCGGCGTTTGCTCGCCTGCTTCTCCTCCTGCTCCATGCGCTTGGTCTTCTGATCGAGCCATGAGGAATAGTTGCCTTTCCATGGAATTCCCTCTCCCCGGTCGAGTTCAAGAATCCATCCTGCCACATGGTCAAGGAAATAACGGTCGTGCGTCACGGCGATGACAGTGCCGGGATACTGCTGGAGGTGCTGTTCGAGCCAGTCGATCGACTCGGCGTCGAGGTGGTTGGTAGGCTCGTCGAGCAGCAGGATGTCGGGCTGTTGGAGAAGCAGACGGCACAGAGCCACTCGACGGCGCTCGCCACCGGAGAGCACGCCCACTTTCTTGTCGTCGGGCGGACAGCGGAGTGCATCCATGGCACGGTCGAGTTTATTGTCGATATTCCATGCGTCCGTTGCATCGAGCTTGTCCTGAAGTTCTGCCTGTCGCTGGATCAGCTTGTCCATCTTTTCGGGATCCTCGAGCACCTCGGGGTCGGCAAAAGCGTTGTTTACCTCGTCATATTCACGGAGAAGCGCGAGAACCGGCTCAACACCCTCCTGCACGACCTCGCGGACCGTCTTCTCGGGGTCGAGACGGGGATCCTGCTCAAGGTAACCTACAGAATAGTCGTTGTTGAACACCACGTTGCCCTGATAGTTCTTGTCGAGTCCGGCTATGATCTTGAGAAGAGTGGATTTTCCACTGCCGTTCAGACCGATGATTCCGATCTTGGCTCCGTAGAAGAAAGATAGATAAATATTCTTGAGTATCTGTCGCTGTGGGGGAATGATCTTGCTAACCCCCACCATCGAGAAAATTATTTTTTTATCGTCAGCCATAATTTAACGGTATTATCTTTTATCTTAACAAGGCGCCATGTCATTTGGCAGACACCACGCGGTAGGCGCATTTCACCTTACCGCGCTCCATGCTGTGAAGTTTGTTGCGTATCATCTGTTTTCTCACAGGCGATATGCGGTCAGTGTAGACAGTGCCGAGAAGATGGTCGAACTCATGCTGTATCACACGCGCCATGAAACCGCGGAATTCCTGTTCATGCTCCTCGAAATTCTCGTCGAGCCAGTTGAGAACGACATGCTCGTGACGCTTCACGTTTTCCGACAGTCCCGGCAGCGACAGGCACCCTTCCGACCGGGTCACCGACTCCTCGTCCTCGATGATGTCGAGCTGCGGATTGATAAGAACCATCTTCGAGTCAGCGCACTCCGGAAAGTCCTCGCCGAGCACGCTGGCGTCTATGACAATGAGAGCTATCGACTTGCCGACCTGAGGGGCGGCAAGGCCGATTCCCTCTGCGTGATACATAGTCTCGAACATATCCTTGATCAGCTTCTGCAGATCAGGATAGTCCTTGTCTATGTCTTCGGCTTCCTGCCGAAGCACAGGCGTGCCGTATAGATATACTGGTAAAATCATACTGATAATTAATGGATTTATTTGCTGCAAAAGTAATAAAAAAAAAGGAGGCGGGCAAATCTACAGAGATGCAGCTCGTTGCACCGGACAATGCAGCGCGGTCGGCGGCGCGTCAGCGCGACTCAAGCCAGGTGGTCAGTATTATCACGGCCGACATCTCGTCGGCAAGTCCCTTGCGCATGCGATCGGCCTTCTTGAATCCGGCCGTGATCATGTCGCGGTGAGCCATTACGGAGGTGAACCGCTCGTCGACCATCTCCACCGGCACGGCGGGAAGACTCTTCTTCAAAGCTGCGAGAAAGGGGCGGATATACCGCATCGATTCCGATTCCTCTCCATTCATCTGCCGGGGTTCGCCGACAAGTATTCTTTCCACAGGTTCGGCGGAACAATATTCCGTAACAAACTGAAGCAGATCGCATGTGCGTACCACCGGAAGTGCGTTGGCCGCTATCTGCAGAGGGTCGGTCACTGCCACACCGCACCGCTTGCGGCCATAGTCTATCGCAAGGATTCTCATAACATTTTTGCAAGATGGATTCTTAAAAAAGAGAGCGGACAGCCCGGGCATAAGCCGCAGACCATCCGCAATAGTGTATTTTCAGATCTGTTCCGGTCACTTGCCTTCGAAGAAGCGTTTGTAAAGACCGTAGAAACCGCGGCCATGACGGGCCTCGTCTTTTGCCATCTCATGCACAGTGTCGTGAATTGCGTCAAGACCTGCCTCTTTGGCATTGCGGGCTATGCGCATCTTGTCTTCGTTGGCACCTGCCTCGGCGTGCATGCGCTTCTCAAGGTTTGTCTTTGTGTCCCACACCATGTCGCCGAGAAGTTCGGCAAACTTGGCGGCGTGCTCAGCCTCTTCCCACGCATAGCGTTTGAAAGCCTCTGCAACTTCGGGATAACCCTCGCGGTCCGCCTGACGCGACATGGCAAGATACATGCCCACTTCGGTGCACTCGCCCATGAAGTGTGCGTTGAGATCCTTGATCATCTCTTCGCCTGTACCCTTTGCAACACCAACCTCATGCTCGGTCACGAACTTGAGAAGAGCCTCCTCGTCAAGCTCTTTGAATTTCGACTTAGGTGCGCCGCACTGCGGACATTTTTCGGGAGCCTCGGCTCCTTCTGCCACATAACCACATACCGTGCAAATCCATTTCTTTGCCATGATATAAAAATTTAGAAGTTATATACTCGTAATATTTCAGAATCCGGAATCGGGAGTAATATTCCGTCCGGATCGTGCTGCAAATTTACTGCTTTTAATCAGAATTTACAATTAAAAAAGGTTATCTTTGCATCATGATGTGCAAAAAAAACAAAAACAGCCGCGGCGCGACGTTTTCATCCCGGACAGCCACAGAGCCGGAAAAACTTGAAAACCGCGTGGCCGAATGTCTTGACGCCAAAGGAATCACCGCAGTCACAGCCGGCATTAGCGGCGGGGCTGACAGTGTGGCGATGCTGCTGTTGCTCAAAAAATGCGGAATCAGAATACAGGCCGTACACTGCAATTTTCATCTGCGCGGTGACGAAAGCGAGCGCGACAGAGATTTTGTCAAGGCATTATGCCATCGTGTCGGCATTCGGCTTACTGTCGTCGACTTCGATGTGAAAGCATATATGGAAGCCAACAGGGTTTCGGTCGAAATGGCATGCAGGGAACTGAGATATGCTGAATTCAGGCGCATCATGCGGGAGAACCGCTCAGACCGCATAGCAGTGGCCCACAATGCCGACGACAATGCCGAGACCGTGTTGCTAAATCTTATGCGCGGTGCCGGAGTGGCTGGCCTAAGGGGGATAAGTCAGGACAGCGGAGAAATAATCCGCCCTCTGCTCGGAGTGACCCGTGATGAGATCCTTCTGTATCTTGAATCGAAAGATGAGACTTATGTAACGGACTCCACCAACATGTCGTCGGATTTCCGGCGCAACTTCCTGCGCAATGAAGTGATTCCCCTTCTTGAGACAAGATGGCCTGGCGCGAGAAAATCCATCTGTCATACTGCGTCAATAATGGGGCAGGAGAAGAAGATGCTCGACTGGACAGAGCGTCTTCTGTCGGATAATGATGACCGTATTCTTACTTTCGAGGCAATCAGAAAATGCCCTGACAGCAGATGGATCATCAACAGATTCATATCGCGTTTCGGAGGCACCCCGTCGCAAAGCGGCGAGATTGCCGCCAGTCTGGAGACGGTTCCGTTTCAGTCGGGCAAGCAGTGGTCAGTGCCACAGGGGAGAATTGTGCTCGAACGCGACAGACTCGAGTTTTCCATTCGAAATAACGATTCACCCTCGGCCTCATGCGAGGAGTTCGACACAGACTGCGACACTCTCGGGCTGGCTCTCCACTCTCCTCTCTCCGAACTATGGACAAGTCTCCCTCCTGACAGGATCACTTTCAGAAATCCGGAAACAGGCGACCGAATAAAACCTCTCGGCATGACCGGAAGCGTGGCCGTAAGCAAGGTGATGAAAGACGCCAGACTGTCGCAGATTCAGAAAGAGGATGTGATGGTGGCACTTGACACCGACACAGGAGAAATCATCTGGATAGACGGGCTGAAAAGATCGCGCCTCGCACTTGTCGCTCCCGACACACCCAGATGCTACAGATACATACGGGCGGGAGGGAGCAGACAGAAGGCATTATAAGAAACAAATCCCTTCGTTATAATGTTAAACAATCAAACAACACTGTTTAAATATATGAATAACGCTGAAAAGAACCATATCGAAGACTACAATCAAGAATATATGAAACTGGCCGCAAGGCTGTCGGAAGAGAACATCGAAGCAGGAGGAGGTCCTTTCGGCGCAGTCATTGTGAAAGACGGACAGGTTGTCGCCACCGGAGTCAACCGCGTGACCGCCGACAATGACCCGACTGCCCACGCCGAAGTCAACGCCATAAGGGCGGCCTGCCGCAAAACCGGATCATTCCGGCTTGAAGGATGCACTGTATATTCGAGCTGTGAGCCATGCCCGATGTGTCTGAGCGCGCTATACTGGGCCGGCGTGAAAAAAGTGTTTTTCGGCAACACTAAAGAAGATGCTGACTCGATCGGGTTTTCCGATAAATTCATATATGAGGAGATAGAGCGCCGGCCTGAAGACCGGCATATGCCAGGCATCCATACCGGCAACAGGGAGACGATAAAGGCTTTTGAGAAATGGGCGTCAACAGAAAACAAAATCGAATACTGACACCCATAAGTCGGATCAAACGCCTGAGACAGACAGACTGATTGCTGAAAGACTATAAAAAACAATGCATTTTCTGTCAATTCTGACCTCCGGCCATCAGATATTCAGGTAAAATTAATAACTTTGCCGGATACAGTCTGAGATTTTCCCAGACTCAAAACAAACAGACCCAAAACAAAACATATTATGAAATTACAAAATGAAGATCTCGCCCTGATCAAAGAGAAAGGGATCAGCGAGGAAGGACTCGACGAACAACTTGAGATGCTCCGCCGCGGCTTCCCTTTTCTCCGGCTTGACAGTGCGGCCACACCCGGAAACGGCATATCACGTCTCACTCCCGAAATGGAGATCGGAGCGATCACCTGCTGGGAAGAATTTCTTGACAAAGGGGGCACGGTGATGAAAATGGTGCCTGCCAGCGGCGCGGCCTCGCGCATGTTTAAGGATCTCTATTCGTTCGTCAACGGCAAATCCGAACGCCCCGACACCGACTTCATGAAGAAGTTTTTCGAACGTATCGAGGATTTCGCTTTCTTCCCGAGACTCAACTTCATCACCCTATCGAACCACGGGCTGAGCGTAGACTCCCTCGTAAGGGAGAAAAGATACAAAGACATAGCAAGCTCGCTGATCGACAAGAGCGGCCTGAACTACGGGCACCTCCCCAAAGCCCTGATTCAGTTCCACAAAGTGACCGGCACATCGCGCACCGCCCTTGAGGAACATCTGGCCGAAGGCGCGGCATATGCTGCCGAAAAAGGAGGAAATGTACGCGTGCATTTCACAGTTTCCGAAGACCACCTGCCCCTTGTGAGAATGAAAGTCGAGGAAGCCGCCGGACATCTCGGACACAAATATGGCGTACGGTTCGATATCAGCTACAGCGAACAGAAACCATGCACTGACACAATAGCTGTCTCTTCCGACGGAACTCCCTACAGAGAGAACGGCGAGCTGTTCTTCCGCCCCGGCGGACACGGCGCGCTGATCGAGAACCTCAACGATCTTGACGCCGATGTGATCTTTATAAAGAACATCGACAATGTCGTGCCCGACACTCACCGCGGGGCCACGATTCAATACAAGAAAGTGCTCGGCGGCACGCTTGTGGCCGTCAAGCAGAAAATGGATTCATACGCCCGTATGATAGCGGAGAGGAAAGCCGATGCCGCTGCTTTCGAAGAGATGATTGCGTTTCTCCACAATGTGCTCTGCATCACCCACGACAAAACCGACGAGATGAACGCCGAGGAGAAAGCCGCCTATATCTTCTCCAAGCTGAACAGACCTCTACGCGTCTGCGGCATGGTGCGCAACGAAGGGGAACCGGGCGGCGGTCCGTTCCTTGTCTACAATCATGACGGCACAGTCAGTCCGCAGATTCTCGAATCGTCGCAGATCGACTCAAAAGACAAGAACGCATCGAAAATACTCAAGGAATCGACACACTTCAACCCTGTCGATCTTGCCGTGGCCATACACGACTATGACGGAAAGAAGTTCGACCTGAGAAAATATGTCGACAAATCCACCGGGTTCATATCGGAAAAGAGCCGTGAAGGCCACGACATAAAAGCACTTGAGCTGCCGGGACTCTGGAACGGAGCCATGAGCGACTGGAACACTCTCTTCATCGAGGTGCCGGCACAGACATTCAATCCGGTCAAGACTGTCAACGACCTGTTGCGTCCCGCCCACCAGCCCATGCCGCAACTTGCAGACTAAGCCATCTTACAACGTGATCGACGGGGCATCCTGACCAAAAGGATGCCCCTTGCCATTTCATTCAGACATTTCATTCAGACGCTCTTTTATACTTTCTTAAATTTGAACACTTGCTTATTTTTTGTAATTTTGCATCAGAAGTTGTTTCATACCCTGTGAAACCGACTGACACCACTTTAATAAAGCTACAAATTAACGGCATCTTGAGCGAGACTTATATAAATAAACGCCTGTCGCACTGCGTGTATATTATCATTCTGTTTATGATGATCATCGCATCGGCCTCGGCGCAGACAGGCAAGAACTCCGACAGTGACAAGACATACCCTCCGGGCTCGGCATGGACTCTGTCGTGGCCGCTCGGCACACACGTGGAGTCAACGATGGACACCGTGCTCTACAACTATCAGCGACAGTTCGTGACATCAATGACCTCAGATGCCTGGGCATCAACCGGCCAGTTCACCGGACCTGCCATCAACATGATCTATTTCGACCGCCCGGCCGAGACTCCCTTTTATTTCGACAACGCTCTCTCATACTGGCTGCCGACATTCGACAAGCAGAAATTCTACAACGTGTTCATACCCTACACCCAGCTCTCCTACAACATGGGATATGGCACCGAAAACCGCACCGACCACCTGAAGGCGGTGTTTGCCGGGAATGTGAACCGCAAGATCGGCATAGGAGCCTGGATCGATTATCCTTACACCAAAGGATCCTATGCAGAGCAGGCAGCCAAAGGCCTCGGATTCGGATTCTCCGGATATTACACAGGCGACCGCTATGAGATGCAGGCGTTCTACAACCATTACAACCATCTCAACAAGGAAAACGGCGGAATAACCAACGACCTCTACATCACAGATCCGGCCGAACTGCAGGGAGGCGTCAACTCGATCGAGCCGAAAAGCATACCGGTCAACCTCACCGCCGCCCACAGCAGACTCGTCGGTTCGCAGCTCTACATGAGCCACGCCTACAAGGTGGGGTTCTGGCAGGACAACACCCAGCCGGAAGACACAGTGGAGCGACGCGAGTATGTGCCTGTCACGAAATTTGTCTACACCTTCGACTGGAAAGACAACAGCCATCTCTTTCTTAACCAGAACCCGGGGGAGGCGTCAAAATTCTGGAAGAACACATACTTCAATCTCTCGGAGACCCGCGACGAGGCTTCATGGTGGTCGGTCTCCAACACAGTGGGAATCGAGATGATCGAAGGGTTCAGGAAGTGGGCGAAGTTCGGCATAGCCGCTTACGCCACCTATGAGATAGACCGTTACAGCTACAACGTGCTCGGCATGGACACAGCAGCCGAAGGGGGCGGCGAAGATGACAGTCCGGAAGTATCGGTCGACACGGAGACACCCGATGACGGCTCGCTTGCACAGACACCCGCGGGATATGAATCGTTTCTACGCCGCACACGCAACCGGCTCTGGGTCGGAGGCCGCATTGAGAAAACCCGTGGCACCGCCATCAGATATGCCGCCGACGCCAGATTCGGACTGCTTGGCGACGCCATAGGCGACATCGACGTCAGAGGGGAGATGGAGACTAAATTCCGACTCGGCAAAGACACGGTGTGCATCAACGCCAACGGTTTCTTCCGCAACATCGAGCCGAACTACATGCTCGACCATTACGTCGGCAACCATTTCATATGGAACAATGACTTCGGCAAAATACGCAGTTTCCGTGCCGAGGGCCGGCTGTCGATACCCTGGACGCGCACCGAGCTGCGCGTGGGAGTGGAGAATGTGCAGAACCAGATATATTTTGATTCCGACTGCATGCCGCGCCAATATGGCGGCAATGTCCAGGTGTTCTCGGCTGCCATCGAGCAGAAGCTCCGCTTCGGCATCTGGAACTGGAACAACACCGTGACTTACCAGAAGACATCGGATTCGTCGATCACTCCGCTGCCCAAACTAAGCGTCTACAGCAACATGTTCCTCTATTTCCACGCGTTCAGGGCGCTGACAGTGCAGATTGGCTTCGACGTGGACTGGTACACGAAATACACCGGACTCGCCTACCAGCCGGCCACCATGACGTTCCACTCTCAGGGGGCGGACGCCGTCAAGGTCGGGAATTTCATAAATTCCAACGTCTATCTGACATGCAAGCTCTATAAGGTTCGCTTTTTCGTGATGTGCAGCCATCTTAATCAGGGATGGTTCTCAAAAGACTATTTCTCGCTGCCCCACTACCCTGTCGATCCGAGGCAGTTCAGACTCGGCCTCTCGATCGACTTCGCCAACTGATCGGTCACGAAGACGAGACAAACTATATTATAAAGAAAGACTCCGCGCCACAGTGGCTCGGAGTCTTTTATATCCATTCAATCCTTACGGATTATTTCAGAACGCCGAGACGCATGCCGACGCTTATGAAAGCGGCGATTGCCTTGTCGAGCTGCTCGCGGGTGTGGGCAGCGGAGAGCTGTACGCGGATACGGGCCTGGTCTTTCGGAACGACAGGATAATAGAATCCGGTAACGTATATGCCTTCTTTCTGCATTTCGGCAGCGAAATCCTGCGAGAGTTTCGCATCATAGAGCATCACGGCGCAGATCGCGCTCTGTGTGGGCTTGATGTCAAATCCGGCCTCGATCATGCGGGTACGGAAATACTCTACATTCTCCATCAGATGCGAATGGAGGTCGTCGCTCTCGCCAAGCATGCGGAACATCTCGATGCTCGCGCCCACGATAGAGGGTGCCACAGAATTCGAGAACAGGTAGGGACGCGAACGCTGGCGCAGCATGTCGATAATCTCCTTGCGTCCGGTGGTGAAGCCGCCCATTGCGCCGCCGAACGACTTGCCGAGGGTACCGGTGAATATGTCGATCTTACCGTAGCAGTCGAACTGCTCGGCCACACCGTGACCTGTCTTTCCGACAACTCCTGCCGAATGGCTCTCGTCGACCATTACCAGCGCGTCATACTTTTCCGCCAGCTCACAGATTCTGTCCATAGGAGCCACATTGCCGTCCATCGAGAAAACGCCGTCGGTGGCGATGATGCGGAAACGGCAGTCCTTGGCCTCCTGAAGGCAGCGTTCGAGATCATCCATGTCGGCATTCTTGTAGCGGAAACGCTTCGCCTTGCAGAGACGGACACCGTCGATGATGGAGGCGTGGTTGAGCGAATCGCTGATGATTGCATCCTCCTCAGTGAAAAGAGGCTCGAACAGACCGCCGTTGGCATCGAAGCATGCCGCGTAAAGAATTGTGTCCTCAGTCTTGAAATAATCACTGATCGACTTCTCGAGTTCCTTGTGAAGATCCTGTGTGCCGCAGATGAAGCGCACTGACGACATGCCGTATCCACGGTTGTCCATAGCTTTCTTCGCAGCTTCGATAAGACGCGAATTATCAGCGAGACCAAGGTAATTGTTGGCGCAGAAGTTCAGGACTTCCCCTTTTGCTCCCTCAACCTCGATGTCGCTGCTCTGGGGGGTGACAATGACACGCTCGTTCTTGTAGAGACCGGCATCCTTGATGTCCTGAAGCTCCTTTTCAAGATGTGCTTTGAAATTCTTGTACATGATATTAGTGATTTGATTGTTGACACAAAGATAATAAAAGACTCCCGATTTTTTCATCTTTTTCATTAATTTTTTTTATTTTTGCATCTGAATCATGAAACGTCCGGCCAAACCGGTCCGAAGTATTCCGGCAAGGCGGGGCTATCCTTAAATTTATACCCTAACAATGAAGAATATACTTGTGATCGGAGGCACCGGCCAGATCGGATCCGAACTGATTATGAAGTTGCGCGGTATCTACGGCAACGCTAACGTGGTGTGCGGATACATTCCCGCCGCTCCTCCCAAAGGGGAACTCGCCGAGAGCGGTCCCGCCGAGATCGTCGACATCACCAACCCGCAGCAGATAGCCGATGTCGTGAAGAAATATGACATCGACACAATATACAATCTCGCCGCCCTTCTCTCGGCTGTAGCCGAGGCCAAGCCCCAGCTTGCATGGGCCATCGGCGTCGGAGGTCTCTTCAACACTCTTGAGGTGGCCCGCGAGCATGGTTGCGCCGTCTTCACTCCGAGCTCAATCGGATCATTCGGCCCGGAGACTCCGCATGTCAAGACTCCTCAGGACACTATACAGCGTCCCGCCACAATCTACGGCGTCACCAAGGTGAGCGGCGAGCTTCTCAGCGACTATTACGCACGCCGCTTCGGCGTCGACACCCGCTCGGTGCGCTTCCCCGGACTCATATCATACACCACACTTCCCGGCGGAGGCACCACCGACTATGCGGTTGACATCTACTACTCCGCCGTAAATGGAGAGAAATTCAAATGCCCCCTCAAACCCGGGACATTCATGGACATGATGTACATGCCCGACGCGCTCCGCGCCGCAATCGAGATCATGGAGGCCGACCCGACACGTCTCGTTCACCGCAACTCATTCAATATCGCATCGATGAGCTTCGACCCCGAGATCATCTTCAACAAGATAAAGGAATATGTGCCCGGATTCGAGATGGAATACGATCTCGACCCGCTGCGTCAGAAAATCGCCGACTCATGGCCTGACTCACTCGACGACACCTGCGCCCGCACCGAGTGGGACTGGAAACCGGAATACGACCTTGACGCCATGACTCAGGACATGCTCGTCAACCTCCGCAAGAAACTTCTTGTGTGAAGCACCCGCCAGAACTACAAAAGGCCGCTGATTCCCATCGAATCAGCGGCCTTTAATTCTATTATATCACTCCCCTTCCTGAGCCGAACCGGAGCGGTCTTTGTGCAGACGGATCAGGTTGATCTTCTCATGAAGCATCGGAACCCGGCGTTCAAGACGGCTAAGCTCACGCGTGCTCTTGTAGAAAAGATATGTGTAAGCTATCATGCGCGCGTTTTCAGACGGGATATTCCACGACTGCACCGGCTTCCTCTGCATGTAGGTGACCTTGAGAGGATTCAGCTCGTTGTCCGATATGACATCACCGATGGAATCGGCAGCCGGACCGGTGAAAAGGACTGTGGTCAGAGCCGGGGTGCGATAGTTGAGAGCCTGGTCGTTGGGAACGACAGCCGACGTCGCTGTATCGGCCGGCCCCTGCACTACGATACAGTCGAACGGCTTGCCCGACAGGGCGGCCACAAGCTCGAACTGGCCGTTGTCGTTGATCCTGGCCACAAGACCCGTGGAAGAGAGCGGATACTTGTTTTTAAATGAATTCAGAATCATATATGACCCGGCCTCTCTCGGATTGGAGACTGTGGCGAAATCGCCGACCCATCCGTTGAGCTGCGAACGAAGCGTTGAAATACGTGAATCGCACGAATCGATCTCCTGTCTGATGATCTCTATCGAATCCGACAATGCACGGTCATAATCGGCTTTCGCTTTCTCGCCCTCGTCGGTTCTCGACACACATGACCCCATGAGCGAGATGACCGCAATGCCCAAAAATAATCTTTTTATCTTCATAACCTTGTAATTATTGTCAGACCCTGACAACGTCCTTGACGCCGCGCACGGTCTTTATCTTCTTAACAAGTGTGGTGAGCTGACGGTTGTCGGAAACCCCTATCACGAGATACCCCTGGAACATGCCGTCGTGAGAATCGATCGAGATGTTGCGGAGCGCGACTCCCTGCTCGTGCGAGATGATCGACGTGATGTTGGTAACGATACCGATGTCGTCATTGCCCACCACCCTGAGAGTGGCCGGCAGCATCTGCCCGGTCTTGCCGCTCCAGTCCGCACGGATCACGCGATAAGGATAACGCTCCTTTATATGCGCCGCGTTGGGACATGAATTCTTATGGATCTTCACCACGCCATCGCTTGATATGAAACCGAACACGTCATCGCCATATATCGGGTTGCAGCATTTGGCAAATCGGTAGCTGAGACCGTCGATCGACTTCTCCCCTATCACAAGCACGTCGCTGCGGGCGCCGGCGGAATCATCGTTCTGGCGGATCTCGAACTCCTCGGCCGACACATGTTCAGCCTCCGACTGCGGCGAGAGAAACGCCGTGTATGAATTGAGGAACCGCCCCGGATCAACCTTGTCTGCGCCGATATCGGCATAGAAGTCGAGCGCGAACTTATAGCCCATCTTCTTGATAAGCTTCATGATCACGGCCTCCTCCAGCTCGATCTTCCGGTTTTTGGCACGCCGCGCCAGAGCCTCCTTGCCGAGATCGGCAAGTCGCTGCTTCTCTTCGTTGAGGCTTTGCTTGATCTTGTTGCGGGCCTTGGAGGAGGTGACTATATTGAGCCATTCCTGCTTGGGAGTCTGCGAGGCGGCGGTGACGATCTCGACCGTATCTCCGTTCTGTATCTTGTAATTCAGTTTACGGAGCTGGCCGTTGACGATAGCGCCTGTGCATCTCGCTCCGACATTCGAGTGGATATGGAAAGCGAAGTCGAGCACGGTAGCGCCTCCGGAGAGTCTGAAAAGGTCGCCTTTCGGAGTGAACGCGAACACCTCCTTGCCGAACGGATCCATGTGGATGTTCTTCATCAGCTGCATCGGCCCGGCATCGGCAGTCTCGAGTATGTCGCGGATATTGTTCATCCACTGGTCGGTGCCGTCAGCCTTTCCCCCTTTGTAGCGCCAATGGGCGGCAAGACCTTTCTCGGCCACAAGATCCATGCGTCGTGTGCGGAACTGCACCTCTACCCACTTGTTGTCGGGTCCCATCACAGTGGCGTGAAGCGATTCGTAGCCGTTGCTTTTGGGAATCGAGATCCAGTCGCGCATACGGGCCGGGTTGGCGGTGTACATGTCTGCGACAATCGAATAGGCAAGCCAGCAGTCGCTTTTCTCCTTCGCGCCCTCCGAATCAAGAATGACGCGTATGGCGAAAAGGTCGTAAATGCCGGGCAGGTCGACTTTCTGCTTCCTCATCTTGTTCCAGATCGAGGAAATCGATTTGGTGCGTCCTTTTATCTCGAATTTCAGGCCGGCTTTCTCCAGCTCGCTTCTGACAGGATCGATAAATGCCTTGATATAAGCCTCGCGAGAACGCTTTGTCGCATTCAGCTTGTGCGCTATCTGCGTGTATATCTCACGGTTGGTGTATTTGAGCGACAGATCCTCAAGCTCACCCTTTATCTTATAGAGCCCGAGCCTGTGCGCGAGCTGGGCATAAAGACAGTTGGCCTCGAAGGCCACATTGCGCACCCATGCGTCGTCGGGATGCAGATTGATGCTCCGCATCAGCACGAGACTCTTGACTATCATCATTATGATGACCCTGATATCGTGAGCCAGAGAGATGACGAGACCGCGGAAATTGTCCTGATTGGTGGCCGAATTGCGGTTGCTGAAGCGGGCCACCTCCTCAAGCCCGCGATGCAGACCGGCAATATCGGCACCCCATAGCGACTCCACATCCTCCACACTCAACACCCCTTGCTTGACAAGAGGATGCAGTAGAATGGCTATAAGTATGTTGTGGTCAGGATCGACCATCTCGGCAAAAGCTATTGCGGTCTTGAGCGTAAGCTCCGCTACCGGAAGCCCCTTTTCATCGTGAGCGGAGAGACTGCGGCGCATTGATTCGCGGAGCACTGCGGAAAGAGATGCGATCTCCTCAGGAGTGAGACGGCCTTCAAGTAGAGACCGCAGACGTGATGCAAGAGAGAAAAGAACCTTTCTTTCTGCGAGATTCAGGGTGTCAGTGATATTCGTTTCCATAGCTAAAATATATTCAGACAGGGCACGTCGTGTGATGCAAAGTTAGCAAAAAATCCGGTTCGCAAAAACCGGATTTACCAAAAAACATAAAGAAGAGGTTTAATTACTTCAAAAAATGCGGAACATGCAGACAACATGCCTGTATTTTGTTGTTATATTGTCAGAGGGCATTCGCACGCACTCTTTCAAGACCACTGTAACATTATGAGAAAACTGCCCGTATTTATTCTTCTGACGGCCATTGTTCTGGCCGCCTACAGCTGGGATGTGAACGAAAAGTACACCGGTCCGAAGACACCCGAGACCGACACCACATGGCACGCCGACATCCTTGCCGGCTACGAGGCACGCTATGTCAACCATGGCGAGGCCTTCGACGGGCCGTGCAGATCAACTATCGTGCGGCTCATAAATCCGCGCCCCACAGGCCGGGCGTATCTGTATGTGCACGGATTCAACGATTACTTCTTCCAGTCAGAGATGGGGCGCATATTCGTCGACTCGGGCTACGACTTCTATGCTGTCGATCTGCGACGCTACGGGCGCAGCCGCGAACCGTGGCAATATCCGTTCAACGTGCGCGACATGCGGGAGTATTTCGCCGACATCGACTCGGCTCTCGCACAGATCCGCCGCGACGGCAATACCGACATAACTCTCTCGGGACACTCCACAGGAGGTCTGACCGTGCTCTATTTCGCAGCCGAGAAGGGGAAGGAATGCGGAGTCGACAGAGTTGTCACCGACTCTCCTTTTCTCGAATGGAACTACAATGCGTTCATGCGCGACATCGGGGCACCGACAGTGGGGTTTCTCGGCAAGATATTCAAGAACTCCAAGATCACCCAGGCGCACTGCGACGGATACGCCTACAGTCTTCTCAAGCAATACCACGGCCAGTGGGAATACAACACGGACTGGAAAATGACATATTCTCCTCCGGTCACATTCAGCTGGGTCGGCGCCATCAACAGCGCGCAGAGCAGGCTGATGAAAAAGCGCGGAGATATATCGGTGCCGATCCTTGTGATGCACAGCAGCCGCAAGATCGAGGGATGCGGATGGACTCCGGAATTTCAGACCGGCGACGCGGTGCTCGGCCCTGCGATGATCCGGGAGCGCGGTCTCAGACTCGGCCACGAACGCATGGTCTGCACCATCGACTCCGGCATTCATGACCTCATACTTTCAGAGCCGGGGCCACGCGCCGCCGCATACGACACAATCTTCAGATTCCTGCGCACATTCGCACCATAAGCAGGAAGCAAGTTCCAAGACCGCTTCCCACACTGCCTACTGGTTTTCTTCGGCGAAGAGTTCGGCGGGCGTGAGGATCTCGAGTGCGCGGGCGCCGTCACGTGTGCCGGTCAGATAAGCTATGCGGTCATTCTCGCCGATATGGTCATCTTTTACGATCTGGCGCACGGCCTGCGTGGAATGCCCGGGAGTGAACCCTTCCGATTCCGGGATCAGATACGCTGTCACACCATAGCTAAGGGCAAGCCAGCGCATTACACCCTGATTGTGGCATATCGCGAATGTGGGGTTGTTGCCTCGGAACGAGGCGATGAAGCGGGCCGACACTCCACGGTAGGCGTCGGTGAAGATCGCCTTGGTGTTGAGCCTGGTCTCCGACAGAACCGCCTCATGAGCGAGGAAGGATGTGATGTCGCGGTCCACAAGGGGAGGAACGTCCATGTTGTCGCGCAGCGATGACTCCACTTCTCTCGCCACACTTGTCATGGTGCGGACGGCCTCGACCGGATACTTGCCGTATGCGGTCTCGCCCGAAAGCATCATGGCGTCGGCACGCTGGTAGACGGCGTTGGCCACATCGGAGATCTCGGCACGTGTCGGGCGCGGATGCTCGATCATGGTGTGGAGCATCTGCGTGGCAACGATCACAGGCTTGTGGGCTGTGATACACTTTCGTATCAGCATCGCCTGTATACCGGGTATACGCTCGGCGGGAACCTCGATGCCGAGGTCTCCGCGAGCCACCATAATGCCGTAGGAGGCGTCGAGAATACCGTCAAAATTGTCGATGCCCTCCTGGTTCTCGATCTTTGAAATAATCTTGGTGTCGGCGCCATATGAATCAAGAATCTCCTGCACTTCCCTGACATCGGCTGCTGAACGCACAAAGGAATGCGCTATGAAGTCAACTCCCAGCTCGACGGCATAACCGATGTTTCTCCGGTCACGCTCAGTGACTGCCGGAAGATCAATGCTCACACCTGGAAGATTGACACTTTTTCTCGAACCGAGCACACCGTCGTTCTCAGCAACTGCGGTAAGCACACCATCATCAGAACCAATGACCTTGAAGGCCACTTCTCCGTCGTCGATCAGAATTCTGTTGCCAGCGGTAAGAACCGCTGCTATCGAAGGGTAATTGAGGCAGATGGCCTCACGAGTGGTGCTGCCTTCGGGATCGCCCGAGATCTTCACGACATCTCCGGTCAGAAATGTGACCGGATTGCCGTCGGCAGTTACTGTGGTTCTTATCTCAGGGCCTTTCGTATCCATCATTATCGCGAGGGCAGGAGATGCCTTGCGTGTGTTTTCCACAATAGTCCTGAAACCTTCGAAGTCGAGATGCGCCGAATTCATGCGCACCACGTTTACGCCGGCTTCAGCCAGTGACTTTATAAATTGCGTATCGCACCGCTTGTCGGAAACGGTTGCGACGATCTTGGTATATTTCCGCATAACCTTAATTTGTCTACTTGTTTTCGGAATACAAAATTACAGACTTTTGGCGAGACAGCCAAACCGAATTTGTCAGTAACATTTATTATTAAACAAGCTCTAAATTTAGTTAACAAAAATGAACACCCATCCCGCTAATCATGTTGGTGCATCATCGTAGCTTCCGGCCATCTTTGACCTTGCTGGTTCAATCGCATAGCGTGCTATGATTCTTCACCTGCAAGGCCAAACCAAACCGGAAGCTGCGACCTCTGTATTAACATTTTTATGGGATAGGATCTAATAAGACGACAACACAGTCAAGTAGAGAGCCGCTGCTCCCAGTCCGTCCGCGCCGTCAATACATGCACGATGCATGCACGCCCGAAATGGATTCTCGACCCCGAATGCATTTTGTGCGATTTTTGTGCGATTTTTGTGCGATTTTTTATTGTTGTACAAAAATCTTACAATTATTTTTTGACAATTGTAAATTTTTCCATATATTTGCCGATACAACTAACATCATAAACCATGACAAATACAAATAATACTTGTACACATGGCAATGGGTTGCCTGTCACTCGGGTGTATGACAATCACGCCAGAAAACGACCTGTTCGATCCAGTTGTTTCATGTCGGACTGACAATACACTCCGAGGAATGGGAAGAGGAAAACCGCATCAGTCTTAGCACGTCGGAAGTCTCGTATACTGGATACATAATTCTGAGAAAATAATTATCCGGATGTAACACTCACATAACAAAATCTGCGTATGAAAGCAAGCGAGTACAACTATATGATACCTTTCGGAGAAAATGTGCTTTTTGTCAATGGGATAACAGAGGCATTTTTCAAAGTTTCGCGATCCAATGCTGATGCTTATAAAAAAATAATAGACAATCCGGATACCAACCGGGAAATCTACGGCACATTCATTGGCAGAATGATGTCACAGGGCTTCATTATCGACGATGCGGTCAATGAAGCAGATGTAATACGCCGCAAGTTTGAGAGCAAAAGAGTGGGGCACCAATATTATCTGATGGTTCTTCCGACATATCAGTGCAATCTTAGATGCTGGTATTGCACTCAGAATCATGAGAATCTTTTCATGGACGATCGGACATTCGAGAAGATCAAGAGTCTTGTCAAACGAAAACTGGACAATGACAAAATAAAGGATTTTCATCTTGCATGGTTCGGCGGCGAACCTCTTCTTGCATATGACAAGCTCCTTGAACTGACAGTCTTCGCACGGGATCTTACCAAGGAACTCGGAAAATCCTTTTCCTCATCCATCACAACAAACGGAACTTTGCTCAATCCTGAACGCATAGAGTCTCTTCGAGAGGCCGGAATCGGACACTACCAGATCACCCTCGACGGCGACAGAAAAATGCACAATTCCATCAAGAAACTTGGCAGAATATCCGCCTATGACAGAACCCTTGACAACATCAACCTGATAGCGCGTCACACATCTGTCAGTCTGAGATTCAATTATACAAAAGACAATCTTCGACCCGGAATGATATTCCGCGATCTTGAAAACAAACTCAACCCGGAGGTAAGAAAAAATATTGCTTTCACAATCTTCAAGGTCTGGCAGGAAGACACATCGCTTTCCGACAGTAAAGATGTAGACGAGCTTTTCAGAAAAGGTGTGGCATCAGGAATGTATTCTACGCTCTACACCTCGGGTGTATGTTATGCCGACTACGAGCATTTTGATTGCATATTCCCGCAAGGATATGTAGGCAAATGCGACAACCATTCTCCGGAGGATGCACCCGGAGTTCTTCAGGATGACGGAACGATTGTATGGGGCGAGGATATGTCGGAGTATTACTCCCCCGGTCTGTTCGGCGAGAAGCAGAAAGAATGCAACAGTTGCCGCTATCTTCCTCTGTGCTTCGGTCCATGCGTATCCAAGAGAGAGAACATGCTGAGAAATAAAGGCGTCATATCGTGCATATATGAGAATCGGGAAAGAGACATGAACCGCAATATAGTGAACATGGTAAAGACTGTGCTGCAGAAGACGTCATTGGACAACAAACAGCAGACTGTCAGTTCATGATGACATTCAAGCTGTCTGATCATGATAAAAGCACAATAATACAGTCACACAAATACAGTAACACAAAACCGGTATATCTATGAAAAGATCGAGAATAATACTGACTGTTTCACTCATTGCAGCAGTTTTCAGCGGACGGGCGCAGGAGAATTCGGCCAACACGTCAGTTCCGGAGGCGGAGACAGACACAGTCGGTCGTCAGCTTCAGGAAATTGTGGTGGAGGGACGCATGCAGCGTAACATAGAGGGGGGAGTAGAATACATTCCTGACAAGAAAGCCAAGAAATTTGCGATGGACGCCATAAGTCTGTTGTCCATCATGATGATACCACAGCTTAACGTCACCCCCGACAACACGGTAAAGAGCGCGAGCGGAGAAAATGTGAAGATATTCATAGACTACGTGGAAGCCTCCGAAACCGATACCCGCGGACTGCGTCCTGAAGACGTGCTGCGTGTAGAGGTGCTCGACTATCCGGAAGACCCGAGATTCAAGCAATCGGAGCACGTGGTCAATTTCATAATGCGCAAGTATGAGTGGGGCGGATATACGAAGCTCATGGCGAGCGGACGGCTGCTGTTCGATGAAAAAATATGGGGCGGCCTCTATCAGAAATTCTCCTACAAAAACTGGATGTACGACTTCTCGGCCTCAGGCGACGGCGCATGGACCGGAGATGAGGACAGCCGCACGAGCGAGACATTTCGTGATTTCTTTTTTGACGGAACGCATTATGACGACGTGTCAAGAATAACCTCTACAGAACGCAACAAAGGACGCTACAACAACCAGAACGCCTCGATGCGCGTCAGATATAACACTGACAGAATGAACATCGGCCATACCGTTTCTTTCGCGCGCTACGCTCAGCCTGCGTCCGACATATATTCCCGAGTGGAATACGCCGGCATTCCGCTTGACGACACCTACGCCACGGAAAGCAAAAATTCCGGGAGCACTGGAGGATGGATTACCGGTAACTACTGGTTCTCTCTGCCGGAAAACAACAGTCTGCAGGCAGACTGGACACTGGGATTCGACGACATAAGGCAAACCAGATCATACCGGACAGGCGATCTCGGATCAATAGACAACAACATCCGTATGAAATTCTATTACCCTCATCTGAGCGTCACACACTCGAAGGATCTCGGACATGGCAACAGTATAGGAGCAATGGTATATTCATCCTATTACATACATGACACCCGGTACTGCTATCTGGAGGATAGCCACATCAGATCGGTAAATTCCGAGACTCTGTTATCTGTCAACTATTCTCAGAGATGGGATTTCGGTCTTTCTGTCAATGCACAGGCCGGAGCGCATTATATATACGGTCGTCAGAATGGAGTGGATCATACTCATCACTGGACACCCTATGGAACAATTTCGTTAAACTACTCGCCAGATTCCAGAAACAGTTTCCGTCTATCAGGAGCTTGGTTTGAAAATCAGGTATACGCGGATGAAGCCGACAACGTAATTCTCCGTCAGGATGAACTCGTCTGGTATAAAGGAAATCCGGAACTGAGAAATCCTGTCAAGAAGTGGATGATGTTGACTTACTCTCTCATACCCTCCAACAGACTGTCGATATATGCCTACGCCCTGTATACGAATATACGTCACGGATCTGTCTATGACTATATGACGGTCAATGGCTATGACGGAGTTGTGAGGACTTACGGAGATATCAATACCGAGCATAACATAGACGGAGCAGCGAATCTTTCCCTCAATTTTTTCAACCGATCCTTGTCACTGACCGGCTTAGGAGGAATCCGAAGAAATATCTGCACCGGCATGCACCCGATGACCAATACGGATTTTTATGGCAGATTCTTCATCTCGTGGACTTACCGTAACTTTTTTATCATGGCATGGTACAATACCCCCGAAACTTCTGTTTTCAGCAAAAAGGGTTATAGTGTACGCAATCCCGAGGAATACGGAATCCGCACAAATTATTCATTCGGCAATCTGAAGCTGCAGCTGTCATTCTCAAACTGGTTCTCAGACGGAAAAATACACAGAGACTACAGATCGCCGCATTATGATTATTCGGGATGGAACACAAAGATGCCATATGCAAGATTCGCGGTTCTTACTGTTGACTATACCTTCCCCTACGGCAAGCCGGTGAACCGGAACGACGAGATCCAGTCTAAGTCTGCCGCAAGCGGAGGATTCTTAGAATAAGAAACCGCCTTACGGCGGAAATAAAAATAATCTAAACATCAAAGTTATGGAGAAATCAAAAAAAGAAGTTATTCCGACAATGGAATTACTGAATGAGATGGAATCTCTTGAGATCTACGGCGGCATCGGAGGAGATGTGTATGGCACAGACGTATAAATTAAATTTGAACACTTACTTATGTCATCGGATTAGACTCCATCCCACAAAATATGTTAGACACCGAAAGAAAGGCGCCCTCTCGGACGCCTTTCCACGATTCCACTATAAACTATATCTAACTAAACTTTGCACATCCAGCCATTCTCACGAATCCCTGAATGATCCATCCATATTGCTTTGTACCTATAAAACGAATCACCCCCGCAAGGGTTGCATATGTTTAGTATAATTGCCTCCTTTTATATTTTCTTTACCAAAATGAATTGCCCCAGAACCGGAATTTAACAATTTGCGGACATTCGCCATCACTTTAATGCATCTGCTTAATGCATCTGCAATGAAATTCGATAATTATTGTTATATTTGCAGAGAAATAAGAAAGTGTTCAAATTTAATTTATACAAAATGCGAGCTTGTTTTTAGGAGACAAGCCGGAAACGACAAAAAAGAAGCCGTAGTTTGTATAAAATATATTTCAGCACTTACTATCGTTTAAATTTGAACACTTACTTATGTACCCCTCGGTTTGTATTGCAAAACCGCGGATCGCAAGCCAGACAAAATGCAGGATATATATAATGAAGTGGCGGCGAGACTTGGTCTTAGTCGCAGAAGTGTGGAAGCTACATCGCGTCTCCTTGACGAAGGAGCCACAGTGCCGTTCATAAGCCGTTACAGAAAGGAAATGACAGGCAGTCTCGACGAGACAGCGATCAGAGCCATCGAATCGACTCTAAAATCAGTAAGAGAACTTTTTGCACGGCGTGACTTTGTAAGAAAGGCCATTACTGACGCGCAAGCCATGACTCCTGCAATCTCGGCACGCCTTGACAACGCCGTGACGCTTACTGACGTCGAAGACATCTACGCCCCTTTCAAACCTAAAAAACGCACACGCGGCACAATGGCACGCGACAAGGGTCTCGAACCTCTTGCCAAAATGATAATGGCCGCCAGAAATCCCGACTGCTTTGCGGCGGCCGAAAGGTTTGTCGGTAAAAACGGAGTCCGCGACACAGAGGAAGCTCTCGCCGGAGCGAGCGACATCATAGCCGAGTGGGCATCAGAAAGCTCCCGTCTTCGAAACATGACCCGTAATGCCTACCAGCGCTTGGGACGCATAGTCTGCACACCCGCCAAAGAGAAGGAGGCTGAGCTTGCCGCCTCTTCTTATTCGCAGTACGCGGATTTTTCGCAAAGCATCCGCCGCATATCCTCGCACCAGTATCTTGCAATAAAACGAGCGGAGCATGAAGGCCTGCTCAAAGTCAGATATGAGCTCGACAACTCAAGAGGATCGATCGAAGAGGCGCTCGCCGACTCGTTCATGCCGGCCAACGCCGCGGGGGAATGCGCATTGGTAATCGCAGGTGCGGTGGCCGACGCGTCGCGGCGTCTTATACGCCCGTCGGTCGAGACTGAAGTATCGGCAGGTCTTAAGGAGAATGCCGACAGCGTGGCCATCGACATATTTTCCGACAACCTTCGCCAGCTTCTGCTCGCCGCGCCGCTTAAAGGAAGAAGAATCCTCGCCATAGACCCCGGATTCAGAACCGGATGCAAGGTAGTGGCACTCGATGCCCAGGGCGCACTGCTTGACGACGCGGTGATATATCCCACCGTGCCGCGTAATGACACCAAAGGTGCGCGGTCCACTCTTGGAAAGATGATCGACAGGCACTCTCTTGACGCTGTGGCTCTCGGAAACGGCACCGCATCACGCGAGACCGAAAGATTTCTACGCGAGTCGGGTCTTATAGACAACGATTCCATATTCGTGGTGAGCGAGGATGGGGCATCTGTCTACTCCGCATCGGATCTGGCCCGGCGGGAATTTCCAGACAAGGATGTGACGGTGAGGGGCGCGGTGTCGATCGGACGCCGTCTTATCGACCCGCTCGCCGAACTTGTCAAGATCGATCCCAAATCGATCGGTGTCGGCCAGTATCAGCACGACGTGGACCAGAACCGGCTGAAAAGCGCTCTTGACTATACGGTCATGAGCTGTGTCAACGCAGTGGGTGTCGATGTCAACACCGCATCGGAAAGTCTGCTGCAGTATGTGTCGGGCATCGGGCCGGCTCTCGCCGCCAACATAGTGGCATACAGAACCGGGAACGGACCGTTCACATCACGCGCCGAACTCCGCAATGTGCCGAGACTCGGAAGCAAGGCATTCGAGCAGAGTGCCGGCTTCCTCAGGATAAGCGACGGCTCCGAGCCGCTCGACAACACCGGCATTCACCCCGAAAGCTATAGTCTTGTGGAAAAGATGGCTGCCTCGGTCGGAGCGAGTCCAGCCGATCTGCCCGCCAATTCCGCACTGCTCGACAGGATAGACCCGGGAACTCTTGCCGATAACGGCACGGGGGGATACGAGACCATGTGCGACATAATCGCCGAACTTAGAAAACCGGGGCGCGACCCGAGGCAGACAGACACCGAAGATCCGTTCGTGCCGGCCATAGATTCTTTCGACCAGCTGCGGTTAGGCCAGATCCTGCCCGGACTTGTCAGCAACATTACGGCATTCGGCGCGTTCGTCAATCTCGGCATACATGAGAACGGGCTGCTCCACATATCGAAAATCGCAAGACGCAGACTCAACTCGGTGTCGGAAGTGCTGCGCCTCGGTCAGAAAATAGAGGTTGAGGTCATCGACCTCGACCCTGTGAGAGGACGCATCGGACTCGCGCTCGCAAATCCGCTGTAACGGTCAGTCATGCTTTTCGCGGTCTGAAAGGTAGAGACCGTCGATGATTCCGTCGGCCACTCCGATTGTGGGCACGATGATTTTTTCCGCACCGACGGTCGAGGCCACTGTAAGAAATATATAGGCCGCAGGGATAATGACATCCGCACGGTCGTTTCTCATGCCGTAGTGCTCCATGCGCTGCGCGACACTCAGAGGTCTTAGCGTGTGGTAGAGGCGCGAAAGCTCCGACACTGGAAACGAGTCATTCTCCTTGTCTTTCACATCGGCGAGCTTATAAAGTTTATTGATATTGCCGCCCGAACCGATTATCGTGACATCTTGGAAACGAGAGACAATGCCGGCGAGAAAGTCATGCAGTTCATCCCATTCACTCTGTCTGACACGCCCGGTAAGCATCCTGACGGTACCTATATTGAAAGATCTCGACTCTATCAGTGTGCCATTGTCGATAAGATTCAGTTCTGTGCTGCCTCCGCCTACATCGACATAAAGATATGACCCGTAATCCAATCCTCCGCGCTCGATATGATTGTCATAAACAATACGGGCTTCCTCCTCGCCTGCGATTATCTCGACCTCTATGCCGGTTTCCTTTCTGATCCGCTTCAGTATGTCGGGACCGTTGGCGGCGTCGCGCATGGCCGAGGTGGCACAGGCTCTCAGACTGTCGACCTCATAGATGCGGATCAACTGTCTGTATGCCTTCATTAGTCTCACCAGATTGTCAGCCTTCTTCGCTGAAACCTCACCTTTGGAAAAAACATCGAAACCGAGTCTGAGCGGCACTCGCAGAAGAAGCAGTTTCTTCAATGCCGGCGTCGTTCCCGCTGTGTCGGATTCCTCTCTCTTTATAAGCAGCCTGACGGCATTCGAGCCGATGTCTATGGCTGCATAAGTCTTTTCTTTCATCTGTTGTACTCGTTATATAATTCTTCCTGCGATCTGAACGGCTCGTTCACACCCTCGACAACCCTGATCTCGTTCCGCCCCGACCCGTCGACCACACGCGCCTTCACATTGTCGCACATCCCGAATTCGACAGTGCGCATCAGATCCGCCTTAAGTCCGCTGTCGTAAACCCTTGTCACAACTTCAATACGGCGGTCGAGATTGCGGGGCATCCAGTCGGCCGAACCCATAAAAGTCTTATGCTCGCCTCCGGCACAGAAAATAAAGATTCTTGAATGCTCGAGATATCGGTCGATTATTCCCGCCGCGGTTATGTTCTCGCTCACACCTTTGCAACCTGTCACAAGCGAGCAGTTGCCTCGCACAAGCAGATCGACCTTTACCCCTGCCTGCGAAGCCTTGTAGAGAAGTTTAACCATCTCCTCATCGGTGATGTGGTTGATCTTTATCCTGATCCATGCCTCCTTGCCGTTTCTCGCCGCGGCTATCTCGTCATCGATCAGCGAGCGGAAAGTCTCGCGCATATTGAAAGGCGACACCAGCAGGTTGTGGAAAGACTGTGCCTTGTAAGGACGTTTTATCACATCGAACACCTTATCCACCTCTCCGGTAATGCGACGGTCGGCAGTCATCAGAAAATAATCAGTATAGACACGGGCATTCCCCTCATGGAAATTTCCAGTCCCGACAACGGCGATATCATTGCCGTTGCGACGGGAGACAAGCGCTAACTTCGAATGTATCTTGAGACCCTCCACCCCGAAAATGACGTTCACGCCGGCATCCTGCATCTTCTTGGCATAGCTTATATTGCTCGACTCATCGAAACGCGCCAGAAGTTCCACGACAGCGGTGACTTTCTTTCCGTTTCTGGCCGCACATATCAGGGCTTCGGCCACTTTTGAGTTCCGCGCAAGACGATAGAGGGTCATCTTGATGCTCCTGACCTCTTTCGAGACAGCCGCTTCCTGAAGCAGACGGATCACATAATCGAAAGTCTGGTAAGGAACATGGATGAACCTGTCTTTCTCTGCGACCAGCCTCATGATCGACTCAGTGCCCTTTATCTCAGCAGGCACACATGGAGGCCATGCCGGATATTTGAGATCCTTGCGACATTCGGAAGGGAAAGACATGAAATCCTTATGGTTCTGATATCTCCCCGTGGCCTGGACGGTATCGAGATTGTCAAGTTTCAGTTTTCTCATCAGCTGACGCAAAAGATCCTCCGGCATCTCAGAATCATAAAGCACCCGGAGGGCGGCACCGCGCTTGCGGCGGCGCACCGCCTTGGCGATCTTCTCCATCGGGCCGCCGTCGAGATCGTTGTCGATATCGATCTCGGCATCTCTCGTAAACTTGAAAGAAAAGGCCCGGAACGCAGTGTAACCCATTCCAGGGAAAATCATGGGAAGACAGCATCTGACCACATCGTCAAGATACATGACGTAGCTTACACCTTCGCGTTCGGGCAAAGTTACAAACCTGCCGCAAGTGGAAGACGGCAGTTCCATGACGGCATAATCAGTCTTCTTCGACGACCCTTTGAGCTCAACGGCGAGATAGATATGACTGTCGCTCTCCTCGGAAAAGGCATTCAGTTTCGACAGCCACACAGGCGACATGAATCCTGATATCCGGTTGCGGAACAGGCATCTCACAAAATGCCGCTGGCTGTCGTCGAGTTCCGTTTCGTCAATGATTCTTATATTGTTTTCTGCCAGAGAATCGGACACACTCCTGACGCACGCGGCATACTCCTCGGCCAGACGTGAGTCCATCGACCCGAGGCGATGGAAAAGACCGGTCGCCCGCATACGGTCGGCCACCATATCTTTGCCTTTCATTTCGGCCACGCGCGAGATCGTAGCCATTCTCACCCGGAAAAACTCGTCGAGATTGTTACTGTATATGCCGAGAAACGACATCCTCTCCAGAAGGGGCACATCCTTGCGCCAAGCCTCCTGAAGAATGCGATGATTGAAATACATCCAGCTTACATCGCGGTCGATATAGGGATATTTCTGTTGCTTATGGTCAGACATAACGCTTGTGTTCAGAACCTTGTTTACTTCACAACACGACAAAACGACCGCAGGTTTGACCGGATTTGGATATTTGTGGTCTAAAAGCTAATTTTGCATCATGATTTTCAGTCTATTTATAGCGCGGCGGCTTTCACTCTCGACCGACGGCCGCAAAAGTTCCCCCGCCATCAAGGTATCCGTTACGGCCGTGGCACTCTCTATAGCAGTCATGCTTGCCTCGGTGGCTGTAGTGACCGGTTTCAAGCGTGAGATCAGAGACAAAGTCATCGGCTTCAACTCACACATCACACTCTACGCCACACCTTCGGCCGACGGAGACAACAATGTGGTGACCCTCACGCCGTCACTGAAAAGTCTCATCGAGAATGAGCCTTATATCATTTCATACAGTCTCGGGGTATCGATTCCCGCCATTCTTAAGACGCCAGATGATTTCAAGGGAGTCTATCTTCGAAGCCTCGAAGGAGAGCATACAACCAACTTCATAGACGATAATCTCGAAGAGGGCACGATACCCGACTACAGCAAGCCTGAATCGAAAAACGACATTGTGATATCGTCGATAGCAGCCCGTCAGCTCGGACTCAAGACCGGCGACAAGATCGACACATACTTCATATCAGATGACGTTCGGGCCAGACGTCTTACGGTAGCAGGCATTTATAATTCCCATTTCGACTCATATGACCAGGTGATAATCTACGGTGCCCTGCCCCTTATACAGGGAATCGCCGGACTGTCGTCAAACCAGGGCACAAGCCTGCAGATACAGACAGACGACTTTGCAGAAATCGACAATTACAGCATCCGTCTTCAGAAAACCCTCATCGATGCTCTGGCCAACGGCACTGTCTACAAATATTACAAAACCGAAAACGCCAGAATCCAGGGAGCAGGATATTTCCACTGGCTCTCGCTGCTCGACACCAACGTCATCGTGGTGCTGACACTGATGGCTATTGTCGCGATAGCCACTCTGATATCCGGTATGCTAATATTGATACTCGACAAAAAAAGAATCATCGGCGTTATCAGGGCAATAGGTGCCCCGACAGGCAAGATACGCAATATCTTCATCTTTCTCGCCATGAAAGTAGCGCTGACCGGCATGCTTGCCGGCAACATCATAATGCTCGTGCTGCTCTGGTGCCAGGACAGATGGCATTTCATGCCGCTCGACCCGGAGGCATACTATATAGATTTCGTGCCGGTCGAAATCAGTTGGCAAGCCGTCGCCGCCCTCAATGCCGCCTGCCTTATGCTGATATATGCAAGCCTGATCATACCGTCGCGCTTCGCAGCCGGCATCTCTCCCGCCGACTCTATGCGAACGGAATAGACATTAGAGATCAGAGAGACGCGCCTATCTCAAAAATGTGTGATTTAATTTGGAATATTGGAATCATTTCGCTAACTTTGCTTCACAAACAGGAAAGATAATTCCGCACGAGGCGGTTCTGTCACTGTTTTAAAATCCCACAAAACCAAAATAGCCGTAAAACTGTTTGAATTACAATCACAGTATTTACGGCCAGCAGGGAATAACCGACTCTTTGTGATCCCTGCCCACACACCACCTTAAACAGCACAAAATTATTTGTGCCTGTCGGGCGGCATGGTCTGACAATTGGATATGGCTCCAATCTGTCTATCCGCACTATTTATGTTGAAGTAATTTTACTTTCAGACTCCGACGGCACATACAACCCACGCACTCATTATGCATAGTTTTGAAGAATTAATGTCGATGGACGAGACCGCACTTCGCGAACTCGCAGAATCGATGGGCATGAAAAAGAGCAGCACCGATAACAAGGAAGAAACCGCTTACTTCATTATCGACAATGCCTCTGCCCAGGTGGCCCGCGAAGAGGCTGCCAGACTTAAACCGCGCGCTCAGAAAGAACGTAAACCGCGCGCCAGACGCACTACCCCTGCCACTGCAATAGAAACAACCGAAGCCACTGACGAAACCCAAGAAGCCGCAGCAAAACCAGAGCCCAAACGGCGTGGGCGCAAACCCAAGGCTGCCGCCGAGCAGACAGATGCCGCGACAGTGGCGAAAAACCTGGTGTCGGCTGCAGATTCAGAACAGGAGACCACAACACCAGAGGCTGGTCTCCAGCCCGAAAGCCCGGCGCCCAAGCGCCGAGGCAGAAAACCGAAAGCCGCCACACAGCCGGAACCGACAGAGATCAAATCCGAAACTACCGCCGATACCCCTGTTCTTCCTGAAGTATTCTCCGCAGACGGCACTCTGCCGATGATTATCAGCGAAACCGTAACTGAGGGAAACAATATGCAACCCAAGCCGGCCACCACCGACACAGAATCCGCCGCCAATGCCGTAGCGGAAACCGGCCAAACCGCACCGGCACAGAAAATGCCGGAAGTCAAGTCGAAAGGACAGCCCTCTCTGGGTGCGTTCTTCTCGAACGCCAAAGGCCGCACATTCACTCCGAGGTCTCAGCAGCAGATCCATGAAGAGGAAAAGTCCGAGGCCACCGCTCCGATAATCATAGCCGAACCCGGAGCCATGATCCTCCAGAATATGAAGCAGCCCAAGCGTCTGACAAAAAAGCAGCGCCAGCAAGAACGCATGCTCCAGCGTCAGACCAACGCCCGACAGCAGGAAACGAGCTACGACCTTCAGGGAATCCTCACCACCTATGGAGTTCTTGAGGTAATGCCCGAAGGATTCGGGTTTCTACGCTCAAGCGACTACAACTATCTTACAAGTCCTGACGACGTATATGTCACCCAGCAGCAGATCCGGGAGTTCGGACTCAAGACCGGCGACATGGTGGAAGGCGGCATCCGTCCCCCGCGTCCGGGCGAGAAATACTTCCCTCTCTGCAACATTCTTTCGATCAACGGACTCTCGCCCGACGTCATACGCGACCGTGTGCCATTCGAGCACCTCGTGCCTCTTTTCCCCGACGAGAAGTTCGATCTCACACGCGGACGAAGCAACAACATATCGACCCGCATCGTCGACATGTTCGCCCCCATCGGCAAAGGCCAGCGTGCCCTAATCGTCGCTCCGCCCAAGACCGGCAAGACAATACTTCTCAAAGATATAGCCAACGCCATAGCGGAAAACCACCCGGAGACATACATCATCATGCTCCTGATCGACGAGCGTCCCGAGGAGGTGACCGACATGAGCCGCAGCGTCAACGCCGAGGTTATAGCCTCAACATTCGACGAACCCGCTGAGAGACATGTCAAGATCGCCGGACTCGTGCTCGAGAAAGCCAAGCGCCTTGTCGAAAGCGGTCACGACGTGGTGATCATGCTTGACTCTATAACACGCCTTGCACGCGCCTACAACACCGTGTCGCCGGCTTCCGGAAAAATACTGTCGGGAGGTGTCGACGCAAACGCGCTCCAGCGTCCCAAACGCTTCTTCGGCGCGGCCCGCAACATCGAGAACGGCGGCTCGCTCACCATCATAGCCACCGCACTTACTGAAACATCATCGAAGATGGATGAAGTGATCTTCGAGGAGTTCAAGGGAACCGGCAACATGGAGCTTCAGCTCGACCGCAAGCTATCGAACAAACGCATCTTCCCTGCCGTAGACATCATATCCTCGTCGACAAGACGCGACGACCTGCTCCTGCCGCAGGAAACACTCAACCGCATGTGGATTCTGCGCAACTATCTGAGCGACATGAACTCGATCGAGGCCATGGAGTTTATCAAGAAGCGCATGGAACTGACACGTTCTAACGAAGAACTTCTCGTCACAATGGACAGATAAGCGGTCAAATCATCATGAACAGCTTCGGACAACTCATCAGGCTCACCACTTTCGGCGAAAGCCACGGTCCGGCCATGGGAGGCGTGCTTGACGGCATGCCTCCCATGGTGCGTATCGACATAGACGAGATCAGACGGCATCTCGCACGCCGCCGCCCGGGAGACAAACCCTGCGTGTCGCAACGGCGAGAAAGCGATGAACCCGAATTTCTGTCGGGCATCTCGACCGACGGACTCACTCTCGGCACGCCGATCGGATTCATCGTGCGCAACCTCGACGCCCGCAGCGGCGATTATGACGGTTACTCCGGGAAGTTCAGACCGAATCATGCAGACTACACTTATTATAAGAAATATGGCATACATGATTTCAGAGGCGGAGGACGCGCAAGCGCCCGCGAGACAGTGTCCTGGGTCGTGGCCGGATCGATAGCCCGCCAGTGGCTCGAACATCTCGGCATTGCGATCCGGGCGGAATTCATCGAGACCAACAATGTGGCCGACACGGCTGCCGAGGGAGACTCTACCGGAGGCATCGTCAGATGCTCCGTGACCGGAGTGACCTCGCCTGTCGGCGAGCCTGTGCACGACAAACTGCACAGTCGCCTCGCAGCGGCAATGATGAGCATCAACGCCGCCAAAGGCTTCGAATATGGCGACGGTTGCCGCAGCGCATACATGACCGGCTCTGCCAGCATGGATATCTTCGCTCCCGCCGGAGGAGACACCCCGAGAATTCTGTCAAATCACAGCGGCGGAATACAGGGAGGAATAGCGAACGGAATGCCGATCGAATTCACGGTATATTTCAAACCCACGCCGACGGTAATGCAGCGTGTCGATTCAATCGACGCCGCAGGCAATCCTTGTGTCATAGAGCCGAAAGGGCGTCATGACCCCTGTGTGGCCATACGCGCTGTTCCGGTCGTAGAGTCCATGGCAGCCCTCGTGCTCGCCGATATGACCAGACTCGACAACTCCTTGTCAATACACCTGCGGCAATGAACGGGTTTTATACGGATTATGCCGAATACATGAGGCGCTTCTTCCCTGATCACAAGGTGCAGAAGATCTCGGTCAACACAGACGCCGGTTGCCCGAACCGCGACGGAACTCTCAGCCGCGGAGGATGCATATACTGCGACAACACATCGTTCACGCCCGCATATTGCTTCGGACACAAGAGCGTGGCAGAACAGATCGAGTCGGGGAAACACTTCTTCGGCCACAAGTATCCCGACATGCGATATCTCGCATACTTCCAGTCATACACCGGCACCCACCGCAAGGATGTTAAGGAACTGGAGGAGACATATCTGACAGCGGCTCAGATTCCTGGAGTCGTCGGTCTGATCATAGGCACTCGTCCCGACTGTCTTCCCGAATCAGTGACAGACCTTCTCTCGGAACTGAACCGGCAGTTGCCCGTATTTGTTGAACTTGGAGTGGAGAGCATGCACGACTCCACTCTTCGCGCCATCAACAGGGGGCATGACTCCCATTGCAGTCAAAACGCGATAATCTCGCTGGCCTGCAAAGGCCTGCATGTAGGCGTCCATCTTATAGCCGGACTTCCGGGCGAGAGCGCGGAAGACGCCCTCGACACAGTCAGGCAGATATGCGGTCTGCCCGTGGAATCGTTCAAGCTCCATCACCTCCAGATACTCCGCGGCACACCGCTGCACCGCATGTGGACCGAAGGCCTTATCGATGTGAAACCGCTCACTGTCGATGAATATCTTGATTTCTGTGTCAGGGTGACAAAAAACACACCCCGACACATCGCGATCGAGAGATTTCTTGCATCTTCCCCGCCTGAAAAAGTCATAGCCCCATCTTGGGGACTCAAGAATTACCAGTTTACCAATCTTCTGATCAATAGACTCAAACAAGACAAAAACATATCAAAATGAATAAAACCATCACTACACTTGCGGCATCAATGGCAATATGTGCCACAGCATCGGCCGACATCACAGTCAATGTGGCTCCAGCCGTAGCGCAGAAAGAATATGATCTTGAATACGGCTACATAGCCGATATGGTGAAACCCCGCAACGAGCGCCCCGAGGCAATACGCGCCCAAGGCACTGTCACAGACGGTAAATTTGTCATAAAGACTCTTCCCGACGGGCCGGCACAGTATGTAATACCGACCGGAGACCGAGAATATATCGTCATATACACCAAGCCGGGCGACGAGCTGTCGGTTGATATAGCCGGCACAAATCCTCTCTCCTATTCAATCACAGGCAGCCGTCTGATGGAAGACATAGCACGGCTCGATATGGAATCGTCGAAAATGCTTCAGGAATACCGTTCGCTGATGTCATCCGGATCTCCTGACCCGGCACTGGTGGAGAAGATCAGCGAGAATTACGACAGGCTCTTCACCGACTATATCGCCGCCAATCCCGAAGCGGAAGCGGTGCCCTACGCAGTGATGCACCTTGAAGGCGAAGAGTTCCTCAAAGCCTATGACGCCATGACTCCTGCGGCACGCAACAGCACAATCGCCCTCTTTCTCGAGCCCCAGAAACAGTATGTGGAGCGCAAGATCGAGGCCGAACGGCGCAAAGTGCAACTGCAGAGCGGCAATGTCGTGGCTCCAGACTTCACTTTCGAGAATATGAAGGGCGAGAAAGTCAGCCTTGCTGATTTCCGCGGCAAATGGGTGATCATCGACTTCTGGGGAAGCTGGTGCCCATGGTGCATCAAAGGTTTTCCGAAACTCAAGGAGGCATATGCTGCCTACCGTCCGGAACTCGAGATAATCGGTGTGGCCTGCAACGACTCACGCGACAAGTGGAAAGCGGCTGTCAAAAAATATGATTTGCCCTGGATCAATCTCTACAATCCCGAGCAAGGAGGCGGCAGACTGCTTGAGGATTATGCAGTAGAGGGCTTTCCGACAAAAGCCATAATCAGTCCAGAAGGCAAAATTGTCAACATCACGACCGGTGAAAATCCCGCTTTCTTCGACATTCTCGAGCAATTGATGAAATAAAATCTGAAAAAGATTTGCACAATTGAAAAAAAAGTCATAACTTTGCATCGCTTTTCGGGAGACCGAGAGGCAGAAACGGTGAAATTAGCTCAGCTGGTTAGAGCGTCGGATTGTGGTTCCGAAGGTCATGGGTTCGAAACCCATATTTCACCCATTAAGCATCGCATTAGCGATGCTTTTTTATTATACACCTGCTCCGCACGAACTTTCACGACGTTCCTCCAATAACAACATCTGGTTAACCACACTATTTTTTGGGTCAGCGGATTTTTCCGGTGGGCGGGAGAGAGTATCAAGAGTATAGTGTGGCCAGTCTGAACATAAAGAACTTG
>VSPN01000069.1 GCA_009775355.1 Muribaculaceae bacterium | reverse complement strand
AGGTTGGAATTTCCTCGCTTTTATCGTTATTTTCCTTAAAAAATTTCACAAATCAAATTAGTTTAAACAACTTCATTTAAACAATCTACAAAGGATAAATGTCTGAGCATCCGACTGATGCTCATTTCTTATTCACATTTGTTTTTAAACAAGCTCTAAAGTTTTTTGCCGGTAGATTATTTTTTATTATTTTTGCGATGTATTAGATAAGTTTTTATGACATCTCAAAGCATTAAGGACGCCGTCGGGGCGTCTGATATGACTAAGCAGGTGGATCTGCTTGTAGAGACAAGCTGGGAAGTCTGCAATAAAGTCGGCGGCATCTATGCCGTCCTTTCAACCAAAGCCCGTGTGCTGAACGAGGAGTTCGCTGACAAACTGGCTTTTATTGGTCCCGATATCTGGACTGTCGATAATCCGTCTCCTTATTTCAAGGAGAGAAAAACTCTTTTTAAATCCGCCTCTTCGCGACTTGAGCTTCCCTGGGGGATAACTATCCGCACGGGTCGTTGGGCCATACCGGGTTCACCGCAGGTCATTCTTGTCAATCCCGGAGACACGGCCTCTCATCTTCTTGAAATATATGGCGAGATGTGGGAAAGATATGGAGTGGATTCTCTGCATTCCTATGGTGATTACGATGAATCATGTGCCTTTGCTGTCGCTTCGGCAATAGTGACGATGCGTCTTGCGGAGTTCCTTAAGATAGAGCCCTCGCGTGTCATGGCTCACTTCAACGAATGGACCACAGGCATGGGGCTCCTCTATCTGAAAGCGCACTCTCCGAAAACAGCGACTTTGTTCACCACGCACGCCACGAGCATCGGGCGCAGCATATGCGGCAACGGCAAGCCTCTGTATGGCGAATTTCATCATTATGACGGCGACCAGATGGCCCGGGAACTCAATATGGAGTCGAAGCACTCGCTTGAGAAACAGGCTGCGTTCAACGCGGATTGTTTTACGACGGTCAGCAAAGTCACTGCCGCCGAATGTGCCCAGCTTCTGCGCCGTCCGGTCGATGTGGTGACTCCCAACGGTTTTGAGCCCGATTTCGTGCCCAAGACCGTGAAATACAACCGTCTGAGAAAAGAGGGGAGAGCGCGTCTTCTCCGAATGGCTGGACTGATGACAGGAAAAGACTACTCAGAGGCAACATTCATGATCGCCACTTCGGGGCGACATGAATATCGTAACAAAGGTCTCGATCTCTTTCTTGACACCATTGCCGAGATCGACCGTCGACTTCCGGCCGACAAGGAGGCGATTGCTTTCATTCTCGTACCGGGATGGGTGGATCGTCCGTCGCCTTCGCTCAAGGCGGCAGTTGAGAACGGCAGCGGAATTGTAGAGACAGACTATCTGACACATCGTCTCCACAATGAGGATTCAGATGAGGTGTGCGTGCGTATCCGTCAGCTTAAAGATGAGGGTGTGTTGCGTAATGTCAAGGTGATATACGTGCCCTGTTACCTTGACGGCAATGACGGAATTGTAGGCATATCGTATTACGACATTCTGCCCGCTTTCGATCTGACGCTCTTTCCCTCGTATTACGAACCCTGGGGATACACGCCTCTCGAAAGCGTGGCGTTCGGAGTCCCGACTGTCACTGACAACAAGGCCGGTTTCGGTCAGTGGATTCTCGACACATTCACCGACGGCATCGACAACTGCGGTGTTTGCGTGGTGGATCGTGACGACTCCAACTATCTGGCTGCCCGCGACGAGATCGCATCGGCAGCGGTGGCCTACATGTCGGAAGACCAGACAGCAAGGCTTCATGCCCGTAGCATGGCGTTCTTCACATCGGCCAAAACAGACTGGAAATACATTATAACTCATTATGACGAGGCATTTCGCATTGCTCTGTCACGTCATAGCGGCAAATGAAGCCGTCAGAACGGCTCCAATTAGTCAATAGAAAAATCATAACCTTTATAATCAGATAAAATATGAAACTTCAAGTTAGCAATACCAACCAGCCGTCATGGCGCAATGTCATCGTGAGCGCCGAGATCCCCAAGGAGCTCAAGGCACTTGAGGAAATGTCGAAAAACCTCTGGTGGGTGTGGAACAGCAAAGGCAAGCATCTATTCCGTGAACTCGATCATGATCTGTGGCGCAAGGTGGGCGAGAACCCCGTCATGCTCCTTCAGCAGCTCAGCTACGACCGCTATAATGAAATCATTGCCGACAAGGATCTGATGAACCAGATCGCCGACACATATGCTGATTTCAAGGAGTATATGAAAGTCCCGATGGACAATTCGATCCCTTCGGTGGCATACTTCTCGATGGAGTATGGTCTCTGCAACTGTCTGAAAATTTACTCGGGCGGTCTCGGAGTGCTCGCCGGCGACTACATCAAGCAGGCTTCCGACAGCCGTGTCAACATGACTGCGGTGGGTTTCCTCTATAAATACGGTTACTTCTCGCAGTCTCTCTCGATCGACGGCCAGCAGATTGCGAACTACGAGTCGCAGAACTTCGACCAGCTCCCCATCGAGGCTGTGCTCGGCGAAGACGGCCAGCCGATGATACTTGAGGTGCCTTATCCAGGCCGTATCGTCTACGCACATGTGTGGCGTGTTAATGTGGGCCGCATGAATCTCTATCTTCTCGATACAGATCTCGACCGCAACTCGCAGTGGGACCGCGAGATCACCCACAAGCTCTATGGTGGTGACTGGGAGAACCGCATCAAGCAGGAGTATCTTCTCGGCATCGGCGGTATCCTCATGCTCAACCGTCTCGGCATCAAGACCGACCTCTATCACTGCAACGAGGGTCACGCCGCGCTTCTCAACCTGCAGCGTCTTGTCGACTATGTCAACAACGACCACCTTCCCTTTAACGTGGCTCTTGAGATCGTCCGCGCATCTTCGCTTTATACTGTACACACTCCGGTTCCCGCCGGCCACGACTACTTTGAAGAGTCGCTCTTTGGCAAATATATGGGCGAGTTCCCCGCGAGACTCGGCATCTCATGGAATGACCTCATGAACATGGGTCGTGAGAACCCCGATACCAACGAGCGCTTCTCGATGAGCGTGTTCGCTCTCAATACATGTCAGGAAGCAAACGGCGTAAGCTGGCTTCATGGCGAGGTGTCTAAGAAGATGTTTGCCGGCGTATGGAAGGGCTATGCCCCGGAAGAGTCTCATGTCGGATACGTTACCAACGGTGTCCACATGCCGACGTGGGCAGCATCCGAATGGAAAGCCTTCTATGGCGACCACCTCAATGCCGAACTCTTCCGCGATCAGAGCAATCCTGAAATGTGGAAAAACATCTTCAAGGTTGCCGATGAGGAAATCTGGAACATGCGCATGACCCTTAAGAACAAGTTCATCAACTTCGTCAAGAAGGACTTCAAGGAGAAATGGCTCAAGAACCAGGGTGACCCCACCGAGGTCATGAAGATCGTCGACAAGATTAATCCCAACGCGCTGATCATCGGTTTCGCACGACGTTTCGCTACCTACAAGCGCGCACATCTTCTCTTTACCGACCTCGACCGTCTGGCCAAGATCGTCAACAACGAGAAGTATCCCGTGCAGTTCATCTTCTCGGGCAAGGCTCACCCCGCCGATGCGGCAGGCCAGGGTCTTATCAAGCGCATCACCGAGATCTCTAAGATGCCTCAGTTCTCAGGCAAGATCATCTTCCTCGAAGACTACAACATGATCGTGGCCAAGCGTCTTGTTTCCGGTGTCGACATCTGGCTCAACACTCCCACACGTCCCCTTGAGGCTTCCGGCACATCGGGCGAGAAGGCAGAGATGAACGGCGTGCTCAACTTCTCTGTGCTCGACGGCTGGTGGTATGAAGGCTACCGTCTCGACGAGAAGGCAGGATGGGCTCTCACCGACAAACGCACGTATACAGATCAGGCGCAGCAGGACAAACTCGATGCCGCCACTATCTATTCGATGCTTGAGAACGAGATCGTGCCCCTCTACTTCGCAAAGAACAGCAAGGGCTATTCTCCCGAGTGGATTCAGTATATCAAGCGTTCGATCGGTCACATCGCTCCGATCTTCACTATGAAGCGTCAGCTCGACGACTATATCGACCGCTTCTATCAGCCCGAGGCTGCACGTTCGAAGAAGCTCGCAAAGAACGACTACAAGCTTGCCCGCGAGATCGTGGCATGGAAAGAGAATGTAGTGTCGAAATGGGACAGCATCGAGGTGCTCTCATCCGAGTTCCATGATGAGAGCGGCAGCAACGGCGCTTGCCGTGCCGGCGACCGCTTTACTGTGAAGGCTGTGCTCAACACCCGCGGCCTTGGCGATTCAATCGGAGTGGAGCTTGTGATTTATGCCGACAAGGATGGCGAGAGCAAGTTCCTCACGCGCGAGGATCTCGCCCTTGTGCGTCAGGAAGGTGATATCTGCACCTACGAGCTCAAGAACCAGATGCGCGAGGCCGGTGTATACCGTTTCGCACTCCGCATGTACCCCAAGAACGCCAACCTGCCCCACCGTCAGGATTTCGCATACGTTCGCTGGTTCTGATTCTGAATTTCACGACAATAAAAAAGAGCGGTTCTCACGGGAGCCGCTCTTTTTTATTGTCGTGTTGTAATCAGAGTGCGAACATTATCTGGAACTGGATGCGGTTGTCGTGTGCGCTTCCGGCGTTCCAGCTCTTGCGGTAGCCGTAGTCATACTCGAGGCCGAGCTGAAAGTATGACGATATGTTGTAGAATACGTTTGCAGCTCCGTAATATCCGTATTTGTAGTTGTTGATTCCGTGTTCGACTGCCTCATGCTCTGCATAAGCCGACACCTGCCACAGGCGGGCCTGCGACCCCATTACATTGATCTGCCATTTGTCGTTGATATTATAGGTCATGGCGGCGCTCCATCCCATCATCGGCGTGGGAGTCATGTGACCGGGATAATCATTTTTCGGAACAAACGACAGGGGCATACCGGCGAGATCCTGGATGTAAGCGCCTATTCCCTTTCCGTATGTGGCCTGAAGATAGAATATGAGTTGCTCTACAGGATTGATGTTGCCGCTCAGCGACAGCCCCCAGCCCACGGACGCACGCCGGGCGTCATTGAGGATATCCTTGTATATCATCGGTCTGACTATGCCTGAAAGACGAATGCGGTTGAGATTATCCTTGCCCCATTCGGCAAACATTGGTATGTCGGGAGCCTCGAAGCTGTATGCTTCAGGATCGCACACGAGTTCACCTGTTATGTCATGACCGTCCCATGATTTATGGTCGTGTCCCCAGTAATGTCCGGATGAAGAGTAATATGTCGGCATGTCAAGACCGACTCCGAATCTGAAGCCGCTCCATGACGGCGACACATAGCCGATCTCGTTGACCGTATTGGCCACAAGACCGTTTGGACCCTGAGGATCTATTGTCGGCGGCACGACCGACTCGTCTTGAAACAGAGAATGTTTGAGACCGGCGGTAAGCCCTCGCCATGTTATAAAGGCCTTGCTGAGTTCGATGGTTTTGTCATTACCGCTTGTAGACAGTTTGATGTATCCTGTGATCTGGTCATCTGTACCGCCGAATCCTACCACCTGCAGATCTATGCTTGCATTGAGTGCATTGATGAAGAAGTCAGACTTGCGTCCGGAAACCGATGGTATAGGTATCTGACTCGGCACGAAGTTGATGCCGGAGCCTTCCTGTTTATAAAGGTCGCTGCCGAGATCTGTGCCGATAATCGGATTGATCTGTGCTCCGATGGTCATTACGAACTTGTTGTTGGCGGTATGGATGGCGAAGTGGGGCACCGGTATCTCGTTGACGTTTTTCGAGCGGTCTTTCTCAAGAATATTGTAGACGGTCGTGTCCTGACTGGTTTTTACGAAAGACACACGGTTGCCGCTGTCATCCCGGGTTTCAGGAATGTCTTGCGCGAAAGAGTCTGGGGCGGCGACCGCCATAACGGCACATAAAGCCGGAGGTAAAAGTTTATTCATTCAGCAAAATGGATGTGGGTTTACTACTTGTCATAACGCGCCGGCTGTGACATTTGTTTTGACGGCGGCATCCGGATTCATCAGGAATCCACGATGCCGCCGCCATTGTTGCCCGTCCGCTTCAGAAAACAGCCACCGGATTTTGTTTTCAAAGAGTATATCCGAAAGCGATATAAGGAAGTATGAACGGAAACAGTTTCAATTCTCCTGTGCCGCCGAAAGTAAAGGTCGGAGTAAGTCCGGCACGGAACATGAAACCGTTCTCTTTCTGTAGCCTGTAGCCTATGTTGGCATACATGAAGTAATAGAAATAAGATGAGATTGTCTTCCGCATGTGCCAGTCGTTTAGTCCGTCTGTTATGTGGTCATCGACAGTCATAGTGTATTTGCGTCTTGTTACCAGGCCTAAGTTGGTGCCGATTCCGGCCTCGAACTTGCTGTGCCCTCTTCCGAATATGCCATTGATCTCCAGCGGTATGCCTGCTGTGAAGCTGTTATTGTTCCTGTCAAAATGAAAAAGGCTGCCTCCGATACCCATGGATATTCCGGCTCTGAAACCGAAAGCACACTTTTTGTTGAATCTTGAGTCAAAACTGATTCCGAAAATGTTTGATGCCCCGAGTAATTCCGCGTATATGTTTTTGGGAGATAAGCTTTATGAACTGTTACATGTTGTTTTGGAGTCAGTTTCATCTGAGACAAAGGTCATTGACGGCGTCTGGTCTTCTGCATGTGAGGTTATTGCCTCCTGTGCAAGCATGTCTGATGCCAGACAAGAAACCATGCATGCAAAAGCAATGAGTTTATGATGTTGCATACCGTATCTTCATTTACGTTTGACTTTTATTCGTGCTTCTGGTTCAGGATCGAAGTTTATGGAGAGATCAAGAACGTCATTGGCACTTTTTTTCTCATTGGCGGTCAGAATGATTTCTTTGCCGCCGATCCGTGCTTTGACCGACAGCCAGTCGTATGTGATGAGAATTGAGTCAGACTCGCTGTCATCATATTCGGTATCGCACGATTGTGTTTCACCGCTGATTCGGAAGCATCCTTCAAAGATCTTGCTTTCAGATACAAGGGAGATGCGTCCGCCATTTGTCGGGAAAATGATTTCATCTGGGAATCCCTGATTGTCGTGGGAGCACTCGGTCATACAGACGATGCATAACAGACAAGCGAGGATTAATTTGAATTGTTTCATGATCTTTATTAATATGCAATGATATGCACGTAATGGTTATAATTGAAGTTAGTGCCTGGTGAGTCGTCGTAATCGAATTCAGTGCCTTCGTAATATGATTTGAATATACCGGAAACGTAATATCCGTTACATCTGCCACTCCATCCGAAGTCACAATGAAGCATTTCAGATTTCTCAACCTTTTCAGATAAAACGGTTTTTTTGCTGTTGACGTATGCGTAATATGTTACTATTCGTTGGTCAATGCGATAACCGTCGATATTCCATGCGTGGCTGTTCCATATCTTCCATTTGGATGGTATGGCATAAATAATTAGGGTGTTCAGTTCTATGTTCCAAAATTAACTCGCATTATTGAGTGTTCTGGAACGCAGAACCACCCG
>VSPN01000068.1 GCA_009775355.1 Muribaculaceae bacterium | reverse complement strand
GGCGATTCATTTGTATTTGACATTTCGATATATTAACTTAAGTTTCAACTACTTCGGTAATTTTTACCGAATCATTGATTGTTTCGTAATACGATGAAAAAAACAGTAATTTTGAAGTGCAGCCGGACGAGGAAACGTGCTCTGCTGAGGAGCAACCCGCCAGCAACATGGTTGCGCCAAGACTGGAGACAGTTGAATATCGGAACCGTTCCGTATGGGACGGCTTCAACTTCACCAGGATGGCCTCTCCGCTAAGAAAACCTTTACTTTCAGTCCGGGAAAAGCTTTTTGTCAACTGTTATGTTCGGCAGGGCTCTGTCGAATGCCTTGTGATCCATAGCCACACTGCCCATCAGGGTCAGTACAGATTCTTCGTTGGGCATGGCTGTCCTCATGCGGGTAACCCTGCGGAAGTCGCGGTTAAGCCGTTCGATCCAGTTTATGGTGTATATCATCGCCTGAATCTCAGGTGCATAGTTGAGGTATGTCATGTACGCCTTGTAGTCGGCGTAATTTATTCCATAATAAAAGCCCCATCACTTTAATTCAAAGCGACGTGCCGTAAAGGAAATTCAGCCTAAGGTATTCATGGGTGAGAACGTCCGAGGGCTCTTTGAACATGACAACGGACGCACACTCCAGACTATCAGGGATGTCATATCCGAACTGGGATATACACTCATCGAACCTCGCATAATGCGTGCGATTCAGTATGACGTGCCTCAGAAGCGGGAACGCCTTATTCTGATCGCAATCCGCAATGACATCGCGCCTTTCGCAGACTTCAGATGGCCCGATGTATGCAAAACTGTCAGGACTCTTCGCGATGCATTCTGTGCAGGAAGTCTTTTCGACACAGACGTGCCGCCCTCACAGGGGCAGAAATATCCGGAATCGAAACAGAATGTGATGTCACTTGTTCCGGAGGGTGGAGACTGGAGAGATCTGCCAGAGGATATAGCCCGCGATTATATGAAAGGGAGTTACGGACTCGGAGGAGGGAAGACCGGCATGGCCCGGAGGCTTGCAATGGACGAGCCAAGCCTGACACTGACATGCGCTCCGGCTCAAAAACAGACTGAACGATGCCACCCGTCGGAGACTCGCCCCTTGACTATCAGGGAATACGCACGCATCCAGACATTTCCCGATGACTGGGAATTTTGCGGCAATCTCTCTGCACAATACAAACAGATAGGTAACGCAGTACCCGTCAATATGGCATGGGCCATAGGCCGGTCACTCATAAGACTTTTCAATGATCTTGCCACACAAGGCGTGACCGAAAGCCGGCATGAAGAGGAAGATATCCGTCACTACACCAGACTTCACGAGCTTTTCGAAGGGATGGTCTGTGACAAGAAGTCGGCATACTCTCCGGATTCGGTTACGGAATAGCCTTGATAACGGGAAACAGTCAGTTGGCGGCGGGGACGGGAATCGGGGCCGTCCGGGCGGTGTCGAAAATGCCGGCGGCTACTGAGTCTGTGGAGGCGGCGAGGAGAGCTGTCGGAGCATCGGCCACAATGCGGCCCGCGTCCATGACAAGCGCGCGGGGACAAAGCTCAAGTGCCATCCCGGTGTCGTGGGTGGCAAGCAGCACGGTGTGGCTGAAACCGGCGAGAATGTCGATCAACTGCCGTCGTGCCCTCGCGTCGAGATTGGCCGAGGGCTCGTCGAGAACCAGTATGTCAGGCTCCATCGACAGCACAGAGGCAATCGCCGCCGCCCTGCGCTGTCCTCCCGAGAGAGAGAACGCCGGACGATCTTCGAACCCCGCAAGTCCTACCGATTCCAAAGCCGCGCCGACACGGCGCTCCACCTCCGCGTCAGGCAACCCCATGTTGCGCGGGCCGAAAGCCACATCCTCCCCTATCGTCGGCATGAAAAGCATGTCGTCGGAATTCTGAAAAACCAGGCCGACACTCTGACGTACAAGCCGGAGTGTTTTTTTTGTTACAGGTATGTCGCCTACAGTCACCTCTCCCCGCGACGGCAACAGCAGACCGTTTATCTGCAGAAGCAACGTTGACTTGCCCGACCCGTTAAGACCGAGAAGAGCCACATGCTCGCCGTGGGTGATGAGAAGATCGACGCCACAAAGCACCTCCGGACCGTGCGGATAACTGTAATGCACATCGCTGAACCGTATATAGTGATGACTCATATGCCTTTGAGTTTAATTAACAATGAAGATATATCCGCAAACCGGAGCAGAAGCACCACAGCCGCCCATGCTGCGATGATGCACCATGAACGGCACGTCATCCGGCTACGGCGCGACAGCGGCATTGAGCCGTCGAACCCTCGCGAAAGCATGGCGCGATGCACACGGGCAGCCCTTTCGTAGCTCCTGACAAGCAGTTGTCCGACCATACGCCCCCACATGCGCAGAGGGTAATTGCGGCGTCCGAATCCACGCGCCTTGCGGGTACGATCCATCCAAAGAGCCTCCTCTGTGATGACTGCCATGTAACGGTAGGTGAACTGAAGCTGGGTGACCAGAACGCGCGGACAGCCGAAACGACGCAATGCACCGCACATGTCGTAGAATCCCGCCGACATGGCGAGAAGCAATGCGGCCTGCATGGCGAGAAGGCCGCGCAACACTATCGAGATGAGGCTCACCCATCCGCGGCTCACCGCCACGTCGCCGACCATAAAAGCCGTCTGCGTGTCGAGAACCGGATTGAAAACGCCGATCAGAAGTATAAGCGGAAGCACCCACAGCGAACGCAGAAACACCCGCAGAAAACCAATGCCCGACACTTCCGACTGTACCACCGGATAAACAGCCAGCCATATGATCCGCTGGGGCGCATAGAGCGGCACGCTAAGAACGGCCACAAGGTAGAGTAGCGTCACGGCCAGCATGGCGACAGCATCAGTCCTGTCGGTTGCCGGCCGTGCAAGCGAGTTGATCGATATGAGCGTGTTTTCAAGCTTCGACATGACAAACGGATGTTCAGATTCACCGATGACAAAATCTCAAATCAGAGTTTCTCAGCATTTTTGCGAGACTGCGCCTTACGAAACAGAATAGAACAGAATCCCCACAGGAGGGCCACCACTATCAGACCGCCGAGAACACCGGCAAAAGTCGAGTCGTAGTCAGGCATGATGGCGGTGGCCGGAGTTACGGCCGGCGCGAGTTCCGTAGAGCCTGTCAGTCGGGAGATCGACCATTCGAGTCCGTCGGGGTCTGACGACGCTATCCATGTGAACGATACCGCCATCACGAGCGCGAGAGCGGCAAAGACTCCGATCACGGTCTTTGTCCGGCCGGTCATCTTGCCTGACTTACTAGATGCCGCAACATGATCTGCCTCATAAAGCATATCGGGCTTGTAGCTGCCGACAAAACAGAGCACCGCACCCGTGGCCACACCCTCGCACAGACCTATGGCGAGATGGATCGGGAGCATGAACAGCAGAAACTCCGACGGAGGCAGCGAAGTTATGCCCGACAGTTCCGTCTCACCCGTCACAAGCAACGCTCCGAGTTCAAGATCGACAACACAGGCTGCGACAGAAGCAAGAAACACACGGCCTTTACGGAAAGTCTTGCCCGCTATCGGACGATACACAAGAGGCCAGGCCACAAGACAGCTCATGGCACCCATGTTGATAAGATTGCACCCGAGAGCCATCAGGCCTCCGTCGGCAAAAATAAGGCACTGTATTATCAACACCGAAGCGATGGTGATAAAAGCGGCCCATGGCCCGAGCAGAGCCGCGAGCAGCACGCCTCCGATCATGTGACCGCTTGAACCGGTGCCCGGGATCGAGAAATTGATCATCTGGGCAGCGAATACAAACGCACCCATCACACCCATAAGCGGAAGAATATCATCACGCTTTATGCGCGCTACCTTTTTTGATGCCACTACTATCAGAGCGGCGGCGACGACACCGGCGGAAACAGCCACCGGAGCCGACACCAAAGCGTCAGCCATGTGCATAATCCATAGTATTTATCGTTTCACCGGACCGGACAAAACCATCCTCATCCGGATGAAACGGATTGACAGACAAACAGGAGAGATTCGTTGTCTTATTAACAAATCTCTCCTGTTATGGTTTTCACGCGGCACGGAGGCCGCGGTCAGGTGGCCGGGAGCAGAACCTCGGCCATCAGCCAGTTCCAGAATATCGGGACGCCGATAATCAGCATGCACATCAGGCCGGTGGTGGAATTCTCAACCTCCGAAGGCACTCTGAGCACCCTGACACCCTTATAGATCAGATATATGGTCCAGAGCGGCAGAAACACAAGCACAGGCTCGAACATGGGCATGACCTGTATCAGAATCCAGAAAACAGCCAACGTCGACATGGTGAGCATCACGAACTGCCGGCCGATATCCTTTTTCACCAGATCGCGTGCCCGCGAGGGCAAGATGATGCCGGCAGCGAGAATAACGGTGAAATAGCCGAAGAAGAAAGTTATGAATGTGCCAAGTCCATCGACCGCCCAGTCCGCAATCGAAACATTGGCCTCATAAAACACCTTTGAGATCTCCGACACGGCAGCAAGGGCAATAAGCGGATAAAAGCAACGCGACGCGAACTGATCAGTCGGGATTCTGGCCCGTTTCAGAGCCTTCCACCCCTCGACCGGCGTGAACATTGTCTTTAGCAGAAGCGACAAAGAAGAAGGCTGCTTCCGCTCCCCGGAGGCATCCTGCCCCGCAGACACATCATCATCTCCGCGGTCTTCATCATAGTCTTCATCACAGTCTTCCTCATCCCCGTTCAGATCATCGGGATCGTCAACACCGGAATCATCATCGCGCGAATCCGCTATTTCATACAGAGGCTTTTCTTCATCCTCGATCGAATAGAGAGGTTTGTCAATATCGTTATAATCCATCAGTCAGGTGTGCTCACGGGGCAGCCCCGCTATCATTTTCAATTTACAATTTTCAATATCGATTTATAATTATATACGTCTGACACCGGATATTATTGCGGATGCGCAATTGGACGAACACATGAATGCGCCGATGGCGCGGTTTATAGTTTAGAGTTGAGTGTTGAGATATTCAACAGTTCAAAGTTATGGATATTGGCGGGTGTCAGAAAAGACACAACAACAAGGCTGATATTCACAATATTATTCGTATATTTGCATTTGAATATCAACAACTTCAAAATCCCGCATATGAAAACCCGATTGGCACTCCTTTTTAGTATTGTTTTTTCGGTGCTGAATATTTCAGCCGAAATTCCCGACAAAGCAATCCCTTTCATTCTTGACTCACATGTATATATACAAGGAGTAATTGCCGACGCAATTCCGGTGTCGCTGATATACGATACAGGGGCGGATAGACTGTATATGGATAAAGATTACATGGATTTATCCTCATTCGGCAAGTTGCCGTTACGTAAAGCGCGTGCCAAAATGGGTGGTGCAGGAAATGACGGGGTAAAGACTGTTCCCATCATAATAGACACGATACCTCTGCAAATGGGAGATGTCGTATACAAAGAGCATATTACACCAATAATCAATTTATGTGAGATTTTGGGACGATATGCGGACGGGATGATAGGCAACAACGCTGTATTTAACAAGCCGTTGTTGGTGAATTATACTGATGGATACCTACAATCAATTGACAGTCTCACTTCCGGTATGCTTGATGGATACACAAAACTCCCTGCACAATTCAATGACAACAGAATTGATATTGAATGTGAACTGAAAATCGACTCCATTCAAAGTGTAAAAGGCGCTTTCCGTCTTGATTTAGGTTGCGGCAGCACTATAATACTGACAAATGCGGCAAGAAAAGGCATTGATTTAACCGGAAAACCACAAGCAATCTGCTATTACTCAAATATGGGAGTCGGCGGCGAGGAACAGATAAACATAACGGAGTTGTTTATCGCCTAATTCGTGCCAGCGTTGCGGCACTTGGAAAATGATTGAAATGTTCCGCATAGTGGGCTTTAACGCACTGCGAAAGTACGGTAAAGCCCACTATGCGGAAAAGACATGGCTTAATAACTCGTCGTAAAAACTACTTCTTTATCGGGCATGATTTTATTGACTATAATTGCCGCCCTGTAATAAGTGAACAAATCTTCGTTGGGATCATTATCAGCATCGAATCGAACTATATTGAAAGATGCCTGAAATTCATACCTTTCCATGCCGTTATCAAACATCCAACAATAATGGTGGCTTTTAATGATACCTGGAATGCGTTTATATTGAACGAGCAATGTGTATTTACTGAAGTCAATATCCAACAGTTGCAAATCCTTCATTTCGAGATTTTCCTCGTTGGGGAAATCTTCGTAAGAATTAATCACGAAACCCCTTAGTGGATATTGTCGTTTCTCTTCTGCAGTCATCTCACCCCAATTGATTATTTTTGATTGAGGTTCAAGTTCATTTACAATTGGAATTACTAAATACAATGGCGGCTCCGACTCCTTATTGCATGAGAATAGCAAGCCGACAATTGCCAAAATTATAAGTTGGATATATTTCATATAGAACAGTGTTATAGCAATTGAAGTTATAGTAATATAACGTAAAGAGGCATAGAATATTGTCTATTCAGAAGAAGTAGTCGGAGGCCTTTATCGTTACGGAAGATGGGCGGTGCAAACAGCTTCGCGGTGTAGGACTGGTGCCACTCCACAAAGTCGCACTCGTTTAGCCGGATGTAGTTCACTATATCGGCGAGCCTACGCGAGTTGAACGACCCGCCTTTCAGGTAGCCCACAATCTGGGCTTGCGTCTGCCAGACAATCTCACTCCGCTTCGGTGTCAGATCTGAGCGGAGATTTTCGGAGCGAAGTGCTGACAACAATTCGGGTGAGAGCCATTCTTCGGCTAACGATGCTTCAAGGTCTATTACCTGTGAACGGAGTTCGATCTACGATGGTCGACACAATATCCACGTCTTCCTTGAACATGGAAGCCGAGTTGACGGTAAACGCGGCGCGGGCTTCATAGCCCGGCAGCGTCTCAACGGAGTTAAAGTTGAGTTGTAAATTAAGAAAGTCCATAACTTGCTGATTTTTTTCAGCGAAGTTATGGACTCTATGATGAACGCAAAAAGACGCTTATTTCACTATGTGAGAATTGATATAATCTACCATTTTATCTGGATTATCGCAGCCAAGAACATATTTGTCACCATTCTTCATGCGAACGAGAAAACAATCCGAGGCTTTGCCATAAAAAGCATAGTATCTGCCGATGTCTCCCTCACGGAAGATACCCCAATACCCCATAAAACCACCGGAAGCAAAAATTCTTATTGCACCCATCGTAGGTTGAAACAGTTCAATACTTTCTAAATTTTGCATCGGAATTTTACTGCATTTAAGAATACTTCCCATAATAATATTGTTGTTATCAGCCTTTATGTATGACGCTCCATAGAATAATGATGAAACTAACAATATGAGGTATATTGCCAATAGTATGAAAAAATCAGGTTTTTCATGTATCGTAGCAATGCAGCCAATGAACAATAGTCCTAATATGATTGCTGTTAATATTGTCGCAAAACGGCTATAAGAAATTTTTGATTTCATAATGAATGAGATTTATAGCGTAAAGATACAAATAATTAGCGAGATTTCAAAGGAATACTTCAAGGTCGTCAGGGCCAGCGCATGAAATTTATATAAGAGTGTGTTTACTTTTTAGAATTATTACTGTCCGCTAAACCATAAAAAGGCGAGTCCAACTTCCTGAACGGCAGAAGTTGGGCTTACTTTT
>VSPN01000067.1 GCA_009775355.1 Muribaculaceae bacterium | reverse complement strand
TTAGAGCTGACTCCTGCAATAGGTGTCAGCCCTAATTTTTCAATCGCTCAAAAAAAGTTTAGCGGACAGTAATATTTCTTTATCTCGTCGCAGATGGCGTTGACCACCTTCTCGGTGCGTTCCATCGATGCTCCGGTAGGAAGCTGGACTGATGCCATGAAATATCCCATGTCCTCTTCAGGCAGATAGCTTGACGGACGGTTGACGAACCATATCAGAGCCGCGGCGGACACGGCGCCATACACGGCAAGCGTCAGGCCGGAGTGGCAGAGAAGACGCGCTATTGTTTTCTCATACAGATTCAGTGCCCTGTCGAATCCCTTGTTGAAGCTTTTGTATAGGATATTCTTTGTCGGTTTGAGCGGACGGAGGAAGAGTGCGCACAGAGCCGGAGTCAGTGTGAGGGCGTTGAAGCCAGAGAACGCTGTCGACACGGCTATGGTCAGTGCGAACTGTTTGTAGAGTTCTCCGGTGATGCCTGAAATGAAGGCTGTCGGTATGAACACGGCCATAAGCACAAGAACTTCGCCGACAACCGGCCCGGTCAGCTCCTGCATCGCCTTGACAGCCGCCTGGCGCGGTGTCATGATGCCCTTGTCGACAAGTCGCGAGCAGTCTTCTACCACCACGATCGCGTCATCGACCACGATCGCTATGGCCAGGACAAGACCGAACAGAGTGAGCGTATTAAGCGTGAAGCCCATTAGCTTCATAACCGCTAACGTGGCGATCAGCGACACCGGAATTGTGATCATCGGAATCACGACCGCGCGCCAGTTCTGGAGGAAGAACAGAATGACGGTCATGACGATGAGTGTGGTCAGAAGGAACGTGGTCAACACATCGCTAAGCGACTCGCGCACTTAAGTGGTGGAATTCAGCACCACTCTGTAGGTCACACCCTCGGGGAAATAGGCGCTCAGCCGGTCGAGTTCCCTGATCGCTCCGTCGGCCACGTCGAGCGCGTTGGCGCCCGGCAGCAGCTGGATGCCGAGAAGTGTCACCTCCTTGCCGTTGACACGCGAGACGACATCGTAGCTATCGCTGCCGAGCTCGACACGCGCCACATCCTTGAGACGCAGTATCCCGGTCTCGTCGGTGCGGATTATGATGTCGCCGAACTGCGAGGCGTCGGTCAGCTGCCCCTGGCTTGTGAGCGTGAACTGGAAGGCGTTGCCGGTGTTGCCGGGAGGATTGCCGACGGTGCCTGCCGACACCTCCATGTTCTGCGACTCGATTGCCGACGTGACGTCGTCGGGGGTGAGTCCGCGTGCGCGCATCTTCTCTGGATCGAGCCAGACACGCATGCTGTATTCTCCAGCGCCGAACGCCTGCACGCCCCCCACGCCGTCGACGCGCGATAGCGGGTCGACCAGATTGAGCTGGGCGTAGTTGGCGAGATAAAGGGCATCGTAACGCTCCGGATCGCTGCTTTCGAGAGTGCAGAACAGAACCTGGTCGGTCGACTCCTTGCGGACGCTGACACCCTGTTCGGTCACGGCTTCAGGAAGAGTCGACGTGACTTCCGACATGCGGTTCTGCACGTCGATGGCGGCCTGGTCCACGTCTGTGCCGTTCTCGAATGTGATGGTCAGCGAGTAAGACCCGTCGGAACTTGTCGAGCTCATGTAGAGCATGTTCTCGACACCGTTGACCTGGGCCTCGATCGGTACGCCGACCGCCTGGGCCACGGTCTTGGAGTTGGCTCCGGGGTAGGTGGCCGAAACGGAAACGGTCGCCGGCCTTGATGCCTTTCTCGATCACGCGGAGCGAGTCGCGGTAGAGCGGCCCGGCTGTGACCGGAGTGTAGACCACTTTGTCAGAGTCGTTGACGACATAGAGATATTTGCCGAGCTGGTCGGTCGAGAGTGCCGCGTCTTTCACGATCACGGCTTTCGGGTTTGTGCCGTATGGCAGCGATACTGTCACATACATGCCGTTCGTTTTTTCTGCCACCGCAAGCTCTGCCTGGGCCAGCCTGAGCTGGAAATATGCTTTCGCCACGTTGGCGCAAAGCGACACGAGTGTGGCGTCATAATCGGCTATGCTTGCCTCATACGACGCCTTGTCGGCTTTCGACTGAGCCGCTATGCGGCCGAACACGTCGATCTCCCAGTTCATCGTCAGCCCGAGCGTGAAGTATCCTGTCACCTCGCCTGTCGGTCTGCCCGACGTGCCTGTCATCACGGTGCGGTCGTGATTCCAGCCGGCTGCGCCCCCGACTGTCGGATAATATCCCGATCTGGCGGCTGTGCATACCTGCCGGGCGGCTTCGATACGGCTTCTGGCGGCAACGACATCGAAGTTGTTGCCGACCGCGCGACGCAGCAGACCGGTCAGGACCGGATCGTTGAACGTGTCCCACCAGCGGTCGTCGGTCGGTGTGGTCTGGAAATACTGCCGGTCGAGTTCCCAGTGCTCCGGGAGGCTGTCGCGAAGCACGTCTGCGGATGTAACTCCATCGGCTCGCGCCGGTGTCACCGGGCACACGGCAAGCATGATTGCGGCTGAGATGGTTGATATGGTTTTCATAGTGGTCAATATGGATATTGTTTTAACCGGATTCCGGCCGGTTGGGTTCATGCAGTTCGCCACCGGAGTGATGGTGTGTCTGATAAATTGCGGACGATTCAACCTTTCTCCGTGGCCGGATGTTTTAAATGAAGCTAATTAAACAGAAGATACTATGAATACAGCACCGCTTCAAGGAATCAAGGTGATCGACTTCACCGAAGTACAGTCAGGCCCCTCGTGCACGCAGATGCTTGCGTGGCTCGGAGCCGAAGTGATCAAGATCGAGCGTCCCGGTGTCGGTGACGCCACACGCAAGGAACTACAGTTCAATCCCGACCTTCCGAGTTATTATTTCCTTCAGTTGAACTCCGACAAGAAGTCGATCACGCTCGACGCCAAGACTCCCGACGGAGCGAGGATCCTGACAAAACTGCTTGAGTCTGCCGACATATTTGTCGAGAATCTTCATCCCGGCGCAATGGACAAGCTCGGTTTCAGCTGGGAGGCCGTGCACAAGATCAATCCCCGTTGCATCTATGGAACCATCAAGGGTTTCCCTCTGTCGTCGAAGTACAAGGATCTGAAGGCTTACGAGCCGATCGCGCAGGTGACTGCCGCCGCTGCGTCAACAACGGGGTGGTATGACGGCCAGTACAATGTGCCGACCCAGAGCGGCGCCGCCCTCGGAGACTCAAATACAGGTATGCACCTTCTTATCGGTCTGCTGGCCGCCCTCTGCCAGAGAGAGAAGACGGGCGAGGGCTGCTATGTCTACCAGTCGATGCACAACGCATGTCTCAACCTATGCCGTATCAAGACGCGCGACCAGCTGACGCTCGACAAGATCGGCTACCTCTCGCAGTTCCCGCAGTATCCCGACGGAAAATTCGGCGACTGTGTGCCACGTTCGGGCAACATCGAGGGAGGCGGAGTGCTCGGATGGACATACAAGTGCAAGCCATCGGGAGGATACGACACCGAGGTTGACGCCAACAATTATGTCTATATCATTCTGCAGCGCGGCGAGAAGGATTTCGAACTGGCATGCAAGGGTCTCGGTTTCGAGGACTGGCTGACAAATCCCGATTTCAACACCGCCGACGCCCGCGACCGTCACAAACAGGAGATCTACGACCGTATCGGCAAGTGGACTGCCGACAAGACAAAGTTCGAGGTCGTGGAGACTCTGTCGAAATTCGGAGTGCCTGTCGGACCGGTGCTCTCGACAAAGGAGGTCATGACCGACGAGTCGCTCTATGACGGCAACACGCTTGTCAAGATCGACCAGGGTGGCGAGATCGGCGAATTCGTCACTGTCGGATGTCCGTTCACCATGTCGAGCTTCCAGCCTTCATATGGACCCTGCCCCGCGCTGGGCGGTGACACCGCCGACGTGCTCAGGGCATACGGTTACACCGACGATGAGATCTCACAGTTCGCCGCCAACGGCACAACAGCTCCGTTATCAAAAAAATAGAAAGTCATGGCAAATGCAGATACCGGAACCTGCGGGTGCACACCCCCCGCAGCTCCGAAATTTCCGGAACAGGTAACGGGCATGTACATACTCGCCCGCGCTTTAAAGAATGTAGGAATCCGCAACGTATACGGACTTGTGGGAATACCGATCACCGAGGCCGCCTATCTCGTTCAGGAGCAGGGAATACGCTTTGTCGGATTCAGGTTCGAGCAGCAGGCCGGCATGGCCGCCGCCACAGAGGGCTTTCTGACCCGCGCTCCGGGCGTGCTGATGACCGTGTCGTCGCTCGGATTTCTCAATGGTCTGACAGCCACGGCCAATGCCACAGTCAACTGCTACCCGATGATACAGATCTCGGGAGCGTCAGATCCTGCGATGGTCGACATGAAGATGGGCACATATGAGGAACTCGACCAGCTCAACACTGCCCGGCCGCTTGTCAAGGCCGCTTTCAGATGCTCGCATGCCCGCGACATACCTGCGGCCGTCAACCGTGCATATCGCGCCGCCGTCAGCGGCCGTCCGGGCGGAGTCTACATAGACATGACCACCCCCGCGCTCGGCGAGATAATGGATGCCTCTGAAGCGGAGAAGCTTTTCTACACTCCCGTCGATCCGTATGCGCCGGTCGCACCTTCGGAAGAGGCGGTGGAACGCGCGGCTGCTCTTATCGCCGGTGCGAAGCGTCCGTCCGTTCTGCTCGGAAAGGGCGCGGCCTACGCGCAGATCGACGACAGCATAAAGACTCTTGTCGAGAAATTCAATATTCCATACTTCCCGATGTCGATGGCGAAGGGGCTCATGCCCGACGAAGGTCCGCTCAGCGCCCTGTCGTGCCGTTCGACTGTCATGGAAAAGGCTGATGTGGTCGTGATGATCGGAGCGCGTCTAAACTGGCTGCTGGGTTTTGGAAAAGGAAAATGGAGCCCAGATACGAAATTCGTGCATCTTGAGGTCGATCCGCAGGAGATCGACACCAATCGCCCGTGTGCCGCGCCTGTGGTGGGTGATCTCGGTCTGTCGGTCGATGCTCTCATAAAGTCTCTCGACGCGAAGACGATGTCGGCGGATCCGCAGTGGGTGCCCTCGCTTCAGGCCGAGACGAAAGAGAAGAACGCCCGGTTTGCGACTCGGCTTGAAGAGGCGGCCACTATGTCGCCCATGAACCACTGGAGCGCGCTCAGTGCCATAAAGCCGGTGCTTGCTGCCAACCCCGATGTGATTCTTGTCAACGAGGGCGCCAACACGCTCGACGACACGCGCGACACCGTGTCGATGTCGTTGCCGCGCCACCGCATAGACTGCGCCACCTGGGCCATAATGGGCATGGGCATGGGCTCATGCATTGGAGCCGCAGTCGCGACTGGCAAATCGGTAGTGGCAATAGAGGGTGACTCGGCTTTCGGATTCTCGGGGATGGAGTTCTCGACCATCTGTCGTTTCCGGCTGCCGGTGACTGTCGTCATATTCAACAACGGCGGAATCTACAACGGAATCGGCAAACCGCTCGACGATACCTCTGATCCGGCTCCGACGACGCTCGACATAAATGCCCGTTACGACAAGATGGCCGAGGCTTTCGGCGCCGATGCCTTTTACGTCACGACGCCCGCGGAGCTTAAGGATGCACTCGAGAAGTCGATCGCATCCCGACGTCCATCTCTTATCGATGTGCAGCTTGCGGCCGACGCCGGCAAGGAATCGGGCCATATCGGTTATCTCAATCCCGCGCCGCTGCGGCAAATCACAGTATAAACCTCCGGCTGACGGTCTGACGCTCTGAAATTCTGACCGTCAGACTGTCAGCCGCTTATTTCTCAGGACTATGGAACATATTATTCTCTATGCGATCGTGCCGATCCTGACGGTCATGCTGCTCGGCTATTATGCCGGCAAGACAGGCGCTTTCACCGGCGAGAACGCCCGGGTGCTCAACAAGCTCGTACTCAACTACGCGCTGCCGGCCGCGCTCTTCGTGTCGATCATCAAGGCCAACCGAGAGATGCTGAGTGTCGATCTCAAGCTGACGCTGATATCGTTTGTCGTGCTTCTCGCTTGTTTCTTTCTGGTCTATTTTGTGTTCAGGTATCTCTACAAGGACTCGATGGCGGAATCGGCCATATCCGCTCTGATTTCAGGATCTCCGACGATCGGATTCCTCGGTTTCGCGGTTCTGCAGCCCATTTTCGGCGATTCGGCGTCGGTGGGACTTGTCATAGCTATAGTGGCGATCGAGGTGAACGCTTTCGGCATACCGATCGGTCTGGCGCTGCTTAATGCCGGAAACGCGCGGCAGAACGCAACCGCCGGCGGTAAGAAACCGAATCCCTGGCTGCCTGTGCTCAACGCCATAAAGGAACCTGTGGCGTGGGCACCGATCCTGGCCGTCATTCTCGTGCTCTGCGGTCTGAAGTGGCCGGCTTATCTTGACCCGTCGTTCGACCTGATCAAGGGTGCCAACGCTTCTGTGGCCGTGTTTGCCGCCGGAATAACACTTTCTTCAGTGAAGATCAAGATCAACGGTCAGGCCATCATGGGATCATTCCTCAAACTGATCATCATGCCTCTTGCGATTCTTGTGGTCGGCATCATCTTCAGGATGGAGCCTGTCAACCTTAAGATGCTTGTGGTCTGCGCCGCTCTTCCTCCGGCATTCTCGGGCATCATCATCGCCAGCCGCTACAACACTTATGTGGCTACCGGAACTTCTTCGCTGGCTCTGTCGACAATCCTGTTCATGGGCTTCTGCCCGCTCTGGATATGGCTTACAGATCTCTGCATCGGGTGGTTCCATCTCGCTGCCTGACGACAGGTGTGTCTGACCGGCGGAGCATTCGTAAAATATGAAAAACTGATTGTATTATGGATACGGAAAAGAGAAACACTGCGGTGGCTGTGACTGCTGATCCGGTGGCCGGGAATGCCGGTTTTCTCAAGAAAAGCGGATGGACATTCTGCATTCTTGGAATAATCGCGTTCATCATTGGGCTGCTTGTCGATATCAGCGGCATATGGATTCCCGGCTGCACTGCCATCGCGTCGGGAGTATATCTACTGATAAAGGGGAAGCAGCAGCTTCACGCTGACGCACAATACGCCGAAACAAAAACTTCCTGACCGTCAGGAAGCTCCATAACCGACCGGAGCCGGGGCATGTCTTGAAGTGTCCCGGCTTCATTATGTGTGTGTTCGCCCTCCGCTCTCAGGGGCGCGTGTCATTCATCTCAGCAATACCTTCCGGCTTTTGCCGCCGGCTATCTCGATGTAGACGCCTGCCGCAGGCCGTGATGCCGGATCCACGCGCCGTCCCGCCAGATCGTATACCGCGACAGTCGCTGCCTCCCGGTCGTGGCAGACACTCACGATTCCGACGTCTCCTTCGGCAACAAGGCGCGGGTCTCCGACCACCGCCAGTCGCGTCGGGGCGTATATGGTCAGAAATCGTACGTCGGTGTCAAGATCAAGCCCGATCTCGAACGGGCCGATGTCGGAAGAGAGTGAGTGAGCCGGAAGAGGAGTGAACCCCGACGGAAGAAGCGTGCCGTCGGCATCGCGGACTTCAAGCTCGGCCTTGTCGCCTCTGTCTACCACCTCGATGCTCTTCTCTCCGGGTTCCGTAGTGGCCACAAACACCATTATCTGGTATGTATTGACTGTAGACGGCGGTGTGCTTGTCAGCTTGTCGGAGGTAAGAGATCGGGCGCAGCCGCTGAGTATGTATCTTCCGGAACGAGGAACTTCTATCGGAAAACTGTAGCTGAAATCGCGGAAAGGATGAGCCTCGTTATATGTAGGATAGTCGAGAACGACCACCGGCAGTCCGACCGGGAATCCGTTGGAGTCGCTGCCGCCGATGTCATATTTCTTACCGTCGTGCATGACTGTCCAGGAGGGGAGGACCTCGCTGAAGGCCGAGTTGGGGCGCACTCCATCCTGCGGAACCGTGCCGTCGGCATAATGGCAGAGCCACGATTCGTAGAAGAAGTAGGGGCTGTTGTGCCGGTCAGTGTCAGACGTGACCGCGCCGTCAAGAAGATTGGTCTGCGCCGAAGCGCAGAAGATGGAGATGACGGCATATGTCAGCACGAGGTACAGATGTCTCATATCGTTGGTTAGGTTAGTATTCCGCAAAAATAGCGATATTTGACATAAATGCCAACTTTGTCGGTATTTAGGGATACTCAGCTAATCGCCAACTAATTGTTTGCCAAAGTCGTAGATATTTTGTAACTTTACAATGAACCC
>VSPN01000066.1 GCA_009775355.1 Muribaculaceae bacterium | reverse complement strand
CAGTTTCTTTTGATTTCTTCACTCATTGTCCGTTAAAATCTTTAACTTTTTAGTCAAGATTTTTCAGGACTAGACATTGCCATTATGTATAGGGCATAAGCAAACATAACACCAACTATAACGTTAAGTATCAATCTAATATAAAACTGTCCTTCAAACATATTTATAATTGATTTCGAAATAGATGATTACACTTATTCTTTAATATAACATACGGTATTATAACATCTATACTATCAGTAGATGCTACATTCTTCATTCGATATGTCAGATTGGAATGTGATAGCACAAGCATATTCATAAACTCCAACATATCAGCATCTTCGGAAAGGAGCGTCGTAAAATTATCAATAAAAAATGGATTGTTTAGATATTCCCGAATTTCGGGAATTGAAGTCTCTTGCTCATTTGTTTCACAAACAAAAACAACACCATTGCTATCATGCAAAATCTTGAGTAAATTTTCACCCTGTCCCAACGCAGATTCTATAGAATTAGTTATAATTGTATTAACACAACCAAGATAGTTCGATTCCATCGGAAGACTCAAATTTGCCAGTTTAATATGCGCATCAATAATTGTACAGAGAGCTTCTGTCGGTGATATTCTAATTGATTTCATAAATTCCAAAATATCCTTTCCGGTATAATTCCATTGAAAAATTTTATTACTTGGTGTTTTGAATTCAATACGCATAATAAGTCCCTTGCTATCCAAAAGTTTTGCAAGATTATCCCCAGCATTATTTTGCCCATTCAATGTAATTGCACTATATTTCATAATTCCTCCAATTTCGTTATAGTTATCCTCATAGAACGAGTCAATTGAGGAATCTCCGAAATTCGTAAAATGGTAAGTTATAACATTGGTATCATAAGTTACACAATCTAATTGTCCAATGGTGCCAATCTTGCGAGGTAATTCTGAATTCAGTTTTTCAATCGTTCTGAGTAATTCCTGTTTATCGGAAAAAGACAATTTTGGTTTTGGCAGTAACTGTACAATAATAATCGCACCAATAATTATTGATGCAAATATACATAGTATCTGTTTAAATGACATCTGCATTTTAATAATCTACGACAGAGACATCAACAGTATTATCGATACTAACAGATCCGTCTACCTCAACTTCATTAGTAACATTGACACTTTGGCTTACTGGAATAATTCCCAAATTTTGAAGTACAAGAATCCAAATTCCAATCGCAATTGCGAAAAGAATTGACTTGAGAGATAAATCCTTAGGAATGTGGGTTATTTTTTTGTTGGAATTTGGCATGGAATTCTCACCACCGCAATACGGGCAGAATTTTGAATCGTCTGGTATATTTTTATTGCAATGGTTGCAATCCATAATATTAATGATGTTGAGTTTAACAAAACGTGGACTACTTACACTACGTCCTAATTGGTGGTCCTGAGAAAACCTGCGAGCAGATGTAGCAATAGTAGCCCACGCCGTACGCGTGAGAACGACTATGCCATCTTTGCTCGTTAGAAATTTCTCAGGTCTCCAATTAAAAGATAAGCATAAAGCTTCCGTATGTCCTGGAATCTGTATTACTGATTCTATCTGCAAAATTAGCTATTTTTTCTGAGATGTCCGTCAAAGATGTTCTAGAACAGATAGAACATCTTATATATTTTATGATGGGACTATTGCGGAAATATGTATCCACAGTAGTCCATAAATGCCATCAAGACATCCATCCACATTTGTCCCCAGTCTCCAAAATCAATTATTAGATTTATCATTAGCATCGAAAATACATACCCGTTTTGGATATCCCATACCCAAATGCTCAATAACCACTCCGTAGAGTGTCGCCACCTCCGATAAACGGTCGATGGACTTTCAGTGGTTTTATTCACGTGAAAGAATAGTCGATTCGGTATTGGCAGGTTGATTTTGACCTATTGCCCCCGAAAAGACATTCTATCACGCGGTGCTTCGCGGTGCGAATATAGTGACTGTAACCGATACTATTGTTTTATCTTTTGCTACACGTTACGACATTTTTTGGATAGTCGTAAAAATGCCACCGACAACTATGGTAGCTGGCGGTGGCATTGACTGAGATTAGGGATTGGAGGGATAGTAATATGTGTAAGTGGTGTCGGCGCAGGTTCGCTGTTCGTGATGGCGAATCAGCGATTTCATGCTGTCAACTTCATGGGACTTTCCGTGGAGCATAAGGCGTTCACGGTGCATTACCGTATTCATGTCTCGATTCAGCCCTCGCTCATAGCGATAGAGCCATTCGACATCTTTCAGCTTGGAGGTTTCGTCAAGCAGGTGGAAGAATCCATAGCCGAAGCCTCCGGCAGCGATAACTGCGATTGCGAAAACGGTATACGCCCATTTAGGGATTGCCGCCCAGATAGCACCGTGGACAAGGTTGTAAATCCGATGCAATACGGTATCAGCGGCTGCATCCAATTTTTCGTAACGCTTATCCACAGCTTTATCTGCCGCCTCTTGTGCGATTTTTCGTATCTGTTCATCACTGAGTGCCGGTGTCGATGGTGAGGGCGAGGGTGACTTAAACATAAAGCCACTGCATACCTTAGTAATAGCCTGCGCCGTATAATCCGTTTGATTCTTGAGTGCCTGACTTACTGCTCCGTATACGTTTTCTTTAGTGGCGATGTTCGCGGGCAGCTCCACTTGGATTTTCTCCGGGATTGCTGGTGCCGACGGTTCCGTCTGCACAGGCTCGGATGCCAATCGCGTATCAATTCCTGTCAGTAAATCCTTGTTCTCTTTCGCGGTTTTGAGAAGGTCGTCAATCTTCTCGTCTTGTTTCTTGACGAGTGAGTATAAATCTGCCATTACAGTGATCTTCCTTTTTTCTTTTTGGGTTTCTTTTTCATCGCGCGGATGAAGGCTTCTTCCTCGGGGTCATAGCCGGGCCCGACCTGGAACAGTCCGCCGACAGCCTGACATCCAGTCTCGATTATGTTCTCTACAACATTAGCCACAGGAGTCTCCCTGACCTTTGCAGCCACCGAAATCGGTGTCGAACGCTGAGGTTGTGCCTCTCTTATCTCGGCGTTCTTGGCAAAAAATTTGTCAAGGCGCCTGTAGGAAAAAGCGCGGTCAATTTTCGAGCCGTTGAAGGTGAATTCGCCGTCGGAGAATCGTATGCCCTGCGGTTTGCCGGTATCGCGGTCGTTGTAAAACTCCACTGTTATACCAGCGGGAGCGAGGCGACGGCGGAACTCGTCCCACGACTTGCAGTGGTACATCGCCGCCTGAATCTTGGGCTTCATCTCGCCAATCGCATCCTCATACAGTTTCTTCTTCGGCGAAAAAGTCAGTCCATATTTCAGTTTAATAGCCTTTGTCGCATCACGGCTTTTGTCAAAATTCTTACTTTCATCAATGGCTTTGCCGTGGAGATTTACCCGATTATAGACGATATGAAAGTGCGGAGAGCCGGTTTCGAGATGACGAACTATCAGATATTGCGTGTCCCGGATGCCCATACATTCCATATATTCTTTCGCCAACTGAACCATAAACTCATCGGTGAGACGGGGCAAATCTGCCCTGTCGAAACTCATGGCGATGTGTCCGATTGGTTTGCTGATTCTCTTGTTGAGACTCGCCCCGATGTCGAAACTGTCCACAACTCTGCGGTAGTCATCTCCGAGAACGCCGTCGGAATCTATCACTCGCCAAGTGTCGGGGGTAAACTGTTCCTTGTCGTGGAACTCACGCATAACATAGCCGACAATATCGGCTGTGGCTCCTTTTGCGAGTATTTTTGCTATCATAACAATGAGGAATTTGATGTTTTCAACTTACCAAGAGTGGCTAAAATTTCGTCGAGACAAGCCTCTGCTTTACGCTTTGTCGAGGGCCATGAGTTAGCCTGACAAGCCTTGACCTGAGCGTTGAGATTCTTGCCTTGATACATCAGTTCGCGTATCGCCTCACGTTCAAAATCGGTAAGACGACCGACAATCGAGAGCCGGAAGGCGGAGATTCTAAGCAGTTCGGCGATGCTAACACCGGCGGCTGCGGCCTTGGCTTTCACCTCGCGCTCTTCGGCATCGGTAAAATTCACTGAGACTTTGCGGTCTCTTTTATCGCTGGATTCTTTCTTCGGTCGCCCGCGGAGTTTTACACCGGGAGCGTCCTGATTGAACTTTCTCATTCGTTGGGTTGGGGATGGTGACCGCAGGGAACAGAGAGCGTCCTTCGGGATGCGAGGGGTTTCGGGTGGGAATTTTTTACCTCCCGAAACATACCCTTGCATCCCCAACTAATCCACTATCGTTTCTCAGTTGTGCGCTGACGATAACCGCTCCCTGCGGTCGGGTTAAACATTAGAGCTTGCGCCAGATTTCGATGTCGTCGGCATACTGTTTCAGATGCTCGGCGAGGATGGCGTTGGCGTAGCTGCTGACGGTAGTGCCACGGTCGCCGAGGATTCTGGAAACGCGCTCAAGTCGGTCCCATAGGTCGCCTTCGATGTTCAGGGCATGGCGGTTCACCAGCTTTGCAGGAGCAAGGAATGTAGCCTTGAACTCGGCGAAGTCCGATTTGCGCTGTTGCTTGCCGATGCGCTGTTGTTTCGGCGCCTCGGTTGTGGTGGTTATAGCTGTTGCTTCGGTTGCTATCTGCTCGTTGTCAAACAGATTGTCAGCGTTGGCAGGTGTGGTGCTGTTAATAGTGTTGTCGCTGTTAACTGTGGATGTGGAGATGATTGAGTTAGTTGAGTTATCAGGTTGCATAATAATTTGTGGGTTAGAGGTTGTTACTTTGGATTTGGCTGCATCGGTCAACTCGGTTGACTTAGATGCGGGTGTTGATGATGCTTTTGTGGTTTTCATCATTTGTTTTGTTTGATGTTTGAACTTTGGTTGACAAGAAAATCATTCAAGTCGTTAAACTCTGAATAGAGTGTGGAGCGGTCAATCACGATTGAGCCATATATGGCTTTCAACTCGGCGAGTGCTGTTTGCCCGGCATTGTCGTTGTCAAGATAGCAGTTGATGGTGGTGTAATCTTTGAGATACGGTACTGCTTTGTTGACATTGACAACCGAGTTGAGGATGATTGCGTCGGCTCCGTTGATTATACCGAGTGTAAGTGCCGAGAGATAATCAATGAATCCCTCGAACACAGTACACTCTGTTGACGGGCCATCTCTTGCCCACGGCAGATATGAGATGTACTTGCGTCCCCGGCAACCTTTGAAATATCTGTTGCGCAGTTCCCAGCCTCCGCTGACATTCTCAAATGCCGCGGCAAAATATGATTTACCCTTGAAGCTGTAATGAGCCTCCTTGCAGTTCGCCTTGGCGATGTGTGCCGGAATGCCACGCTCTTGAAGGTATGCGACAAGTGCGCGGTGTTCCAGTGGCACGACCTCAAACCGCTCCATACTCGGTGCAGAGTGTCTCGGAGCAAAAGAGGAAGCGACTGTCTGCACCGATGGCACCGGACAACTGTTGGCAATGCAACGCATGAGATAGCGCAGGTCGGTTGACTGATACAACTCTGTTGCCAAGTCAATGATGTTGCCGCCTCTGCCAAGACCGAAGTCATACCAGCAGTTGAGCGTTGTCTCGACTTTGAACGATGGCGTCTGTTCCTGTCGCAACGGCGACTTATACCAGAGCCTCGTTCCTTTTCTCGCCGCCGGCTTGTGTCCGAGACGGGACAAGAAGGCGGCTAAAGGGATTGATTTAATCTCTTTGAGCATATCGAAAATATGTGTTGGGGATTTGGTTCAGGTTCAGCTCACATATATACACCCCGTACTGAACCGAACTAAATCAGTAATAAAAATCGGGGTTGTATGAGTATGTGCCGTTTTCCCGGACTACCATCCGTTTGTTCATGAGAAATGATTTCAGTTTCGTCACTTTGCCGTCGCCGTATGGAAACCCGCAGGCGGCATAGGCTCTCTTGATGCTGTCCTCGCAGTTCTGACAGCCTTTTATCGCGCCGTTGGCAAAAGCCTTTTCAAGAGCCTGCCGGTGCTGTTCGGGAGTGAGCTCCGAGTATGAGAAGGTCTGAACCTTTGATTTTCCGGCAAAGGTGTACTCGGTGGCAATCTCCGGAAGCCCGGATTCATTGACGATGAAAGCAAAGGGCGGAAAATCCATTGAGCGGATACATGATGCCGATACCTCGGTCACTTCGCTGTCGGTCGTGCTTTTGCATACTTGCAGAACGGTCTCCGCCTTGTTGTTGAGTTCTGTGCCTATATGACCGCGCACGTTATCATCGCTCTTGTTCAGATGCAGGACGGTGTGGATGTGTATCTGATACTTGTCCGTCCACTCCATCAGTTTGCCGATAAGCCTTGACGATTCAATGGCGTTGTTGATGTCGAACATCAGGTCGCGTACTCCGTCTATTATGACCAGTCCGACATTGGGTGTGTTTGCGATAGCATTGTCGATAAGTTCAAGGCGAAGGTCTGGTGTCAGTGCGCGGAGCTGGGCGAAGATCAGATTTTCGGGATGCCTGTCAACCGGAAGTCCCGCAAGGCGCAACGCACGTTTCATCACCCGCTGGCAGTGGTGCGGACTTTGCTCGGTGTCGAAATAGAGGATTGTGCGTTTGTCGTCGATAAACTCGGCGATGTAACGCAACACCTCCCCGTTGGTGAGCGCAGCCGCAAGGATGGCACTCACGTTGAATGTCTTTTTGCTTTTCGCCTTTCCGGTCGATGCCGAGAAGTTGCCGAGTGTGCCGATTGCCGAACCGTTGCAAAAGAGAACTTCCGGGCTTCTGACAATCTCGTCCGTAACTCTGAGCTGATATGACTGCCAGAGCCGATTCAATTCCTGCGCATCCATCATTGTCTCGCCTTTTCAAGTATCAGACGCTCCACATCGCTCTGGCGGTAGCACACCTTCTTCCCGACTTTTACCGGGATGAGGATATTGTTTCGGTTCCAGTTCCAGAGGGTGGTATGGCACACGCCGAATTTCTCCATCACCTCCTTCTTGGTAAGCAAGACCTCCTGTGCCGCGCTAACCATAGCCGGAAGCAGCTCCGTCTTTGCGGCCTCGATTGTCTGTCTTACCAGCTCAACGAGGTCTTCAAGTTTGACATTGAGCGTAACGCCGGTCACACCACTGTTGATTAACTCTAATAGATTTGTCATAGGCAAATGCCATGTCGCCGGATTGTTAAGAGCTGAACGATTTTGGCGACGTTAGAAACCGTTTAGCCGCCGCTCCGTCCGAAACGGCGATGCAAAGATAATGGACAACTGCCCGCTTTACAATAGCTATAACGCACTGTATCAGCCAAATAAATTCGTTTAATTTCGTTGACGCAATTAAACGAATTAAACGAACTGAATAGAGAAAAATCAAAGTGGATATAAACGGAAAAAGCCACCCGGCCGCAAGCGGTCAGATGGCTTCAGTATGATAAAATTTCGGCGTTATGCCGCCTCAAAATGATTTCTGATATTGTCGAGATTCTTTTTATCCTGCCCCATATCAATCATGCGCTTGCCTCCCATCATTGGAGTGGTGAGCTGCTGATGGGCTTTCTGCACTCCGCGCAGACCGACAAACTTGTGTTCGGGATAATGTTCCGACAGGGCATCGTGAAATGTGGAGATGTCGCAACTGCGTATGTGCGAATCCTCGTGAAGATAGATATACAGCATGGCGAGGTCATTGCCGCTCGACCGGAGTTTCAGGAACTCCGATATTTTGCCCTTGATGCGGTCAGTGTTGTCGGGTATGAGGTTGTCGAGAGCCTCACGGACTTTCTTCCTGCCGCGCTTCCTCGGTTCTTTCTTTTCATCGGTCGTTTCAGCATCGGTGCTGTCCGCTGTGGCTGCCGATTCTTCCTCGTCAAATTCGGCGATTGCCGAATCGGTAACGGGCACGACACTACCCATAGACTTTTGAATCTTTCTGAACTCCCTCCAATCTTCCTTTGTGCGATGTCCGTTGGCTATACTCATCTTGATTGTGGTAAATATCACAAAGCGGGCTTTGATACGGTCAACGAAACTGCTCTCCTTGTCCTGTATCATTTCCTCATTATATGCTACCATCATTTCCCAACTGTTGCCGAAATACATCCATGCCAGCATAGCCGGAACGATTGAATCAGGTTCCTGCGACTGGAATTCATTTACAATAGTGGAGGCAATGTCAGCATCCTTCAAGAATTTTTCGATTGAATCTAAATCCTTCGGGTCTTTTTCCGACATCTTTTCCATTACCACACCGGCAAATCCGGGAGCGGCAAACTGTGCGTATAGAAATATCCGTTGAAAACCTGAACGGTCGCGCTTGCTCACTTCCTCGGCAAAAGCGCAGTATTCCTCGCGGTGGGTGTCAAGCCAATCCTTGACCATTTCCTTGAATTTCTCGTGCTTGATTGTACGGGGTTCTATTTTCATTAAATTGTGATGTAAATTACAGGTCATCATTGACCCGCAACTTACAAAACCAGTAAGGCGGTTGAATGGTTCATGTGCGTAACTATTCAGCGAATCGAACACAATCAGCTCGGTCAGCAACAATTTTAGAATAATTCTCTGAGTATCATCAAAATAATAGTGGTTTTGTTTGTGTATGTCAGATAA
>VSPN01000065.1 GCA_009775355.1 Muribaculaceae bacterium | reverse complement strand
AACAGCACCGCCATAGGGCGACCACGCTCCATTTTCAGCTTGATAAATCAAGCCATTAACTGAATATCCCTAACTAAATCGATTACCAAGACGTTATAATTGCGGGCATTGTCTTATGACTTGTGTCCGCAATTTTATTTTGACGATAAAATCGTTTCAATATTAACGTATTCCATGCCACAGATGGAGAAACAGCTATTGTTATGGAAAAAATAGAGATAAGACACAAGATCAAAGCCATGAAATCAATGCTGCTTGAGACAGAAAAGAATGAGGCGGCAGAGAAAGCTTTCGCACGGTTAGAGGAAACGGCAGCATTCATACTCGCCGAGAAAATCCTTATGTACCATTCGCTGCCCGATGAACTTTCAACCCGCGCGTTTCTCAAGAAGTGGTGTATGCTTAAAAAGTTCTATCTTCCGAGAGTAAATGGAGTGGATCTTGATATTCTGCCTTATGACGAAACACGTCTTGAACTGGGATCCTTTCATATAGAGGAGCCGACAGGTTCTGAAACGGTTGATGCCGATGAGATAGAGCTCGTGGTAGTCCCGGCAGTTGCATATGACAGAAAGGGCAACAGACTCGGAAGAGGTAAAGGATTCTATGACCGTCTGCTTAAGTCAAGCAGGGCCACAAAGATTGGAATCGCATACGATTTCCAGATAGTGGAAGAGATTCCTGTCGAAGACCACGATGTTCCCGTCGATCTTGTAATTACTCCCGGAGAATGTCTTGTGCTCAGGGAAGTTGCCGGGAAATGAATTGCGGTCATGACATGAAAATAAAAAAGCGCTTCGGGTGAGGCGCTTTTTTATTTTCATGTCATGACCGGCATTTTACATCATACCGCCCATTCCACCCATGCCGGGGGCAGCCATAGGTGCAGCCGGCACATCTTCTTTCTTGTCTGCAATGACACATTCCGTAGTCAGGAACATACCGGCGATGCTTGCCGCATTCTCAAGTGCCACACGTGTTACCTTGGCCGGATCGATCACGCCTGATTCGAAGAAATTCTCGAACTGGTCAGTGCGGGCGTTGTATCCGAAATCACCTTTGCCGTCTTTGACTTTCTGAAGTATCACGGCACCCTCGACACCAGCATTCTCCATGATCTGGCGCATGGGTTCCTCGATGGCACGGCGAATGATCGCTATGCCGGTGTTCTCGTCATCATTGTCACCTTTGAGCTCGTCAAGGACAGCGAGAGAACGGATGTATGCTACGCCTCCGCCGGGGACAATACCCTCTGCGATAGCCGCACGTGTGGCGGAAAGAGCATCGTCTACACGATCTTTCTTCTCCTTCATTTCAACTTCTGAGGGAGCACCGATGTAAAGCACAGCTACTCCGCCAGCAAGTTTGGCGAGTCTCTCCTGAAGTTTCTCCTTGTCATAATTTGAAGTTGTGGTCTCTATCTGGGCCTTGATCTGGTTTACGCGTGCCGCTATAGCGTCTTTGGAGCCAGCTCCGTTGACTATCGTTGTGTTGTCTTTGTTGACAGATACCTTTTCGGCGGTTCCGAGGTCGTTGATTGATGCCTGCGCGAGCTGCATGCCTTTGATTTCGCTGACAACAGTGCCACCAGTGAGCACCGCTATATCCTCAAGCATCTCCTTGCGGCGGTCGCCGAATCCGGGAGCTTTCACCGCGCATATCTTGAGACTTCCTCTGAGGCGGTTGACAACGAGAGTTGCCAGAGCTTCATTGTCAACATCCTCGGCAATGATAAGAAGGGGACGACCGGACTGTGCGACAGCCTCAAGAATAGGGAGCATGTCTTTGAGGTTGGAGATCTTCTTGTCGTAGAGAAGGATGTAGGGAGAATCCATCTCGCATTCCATTTTTTCTGAGTTTGTCACGAAATAGGGAGAAATGTATCCACGATCGAACTGCATTCCCTCTACCACGTCGACTGAAGTCTCTGTGCCTTTGGCTTCCTCGACTGTGATGACACCCTCTTTTTTCACTTTCTCCATAGCCTGGGCGATGAGGCGTCCGATCTCCTCGTCGTTGTTCGCGGAAACTCGCGCAACATTCTCGATCTTGCTGATATCATCGTCAACTTCCTGTGCCTGAGATTTGATGCTCTCGACAACCGCTGAGACAGCCTTGTCTATTCCTCGTTTGAGATCCATCGGATTTGCACCGGCGGTTACGTTCTTGAGGCCTACGTTGACAATGGCTTGTGCAAGCACGGTTGCTGTAGTTGTGCCGTCGCCGGCCTGATCACCGGTTTTGGAAGCGACTTCCTTCACAAGCTGTGCGCCCATGTTCTGGAACGGATCTTCAAGTTCGACTTCGCGTGCTACAGTAACACCGTCTTTTGTGATATGGGGAGCACCGAATTTCTTTTCGATAATCACATTGCGGCCTTTGGGACCGAGTGTGACTTTCACTGCGTCAGCCAGAGCGTCGACGCCATTCTTAAGCTCTTCGCGAGCCTTGATATTGAATTTTATTTCTTTTGCCATGATTAGAATGTTTTGATATTAAACCGTATATACCGGAATCAGCCGACTACTGCGAGCACATCGCTCTGACGCATCATGAGATACTTTACACCTTCGATCTCGATCTCTGTTCCTGCGTATTTGCCATAAAGAACTGTGTCGCCGGGATTGAGAATCATTTCTTCATCCTTTGTGCCGTTGCCGACTGCGAGGACTTTTCCTTTAAGGGGTTTCTCTTTTGCAGAATCGGGGATGATGATGCCTGCCATAGTGGTCTCTTCCGCAGCCGTAGGCTCGATGAGAACACGGTCTGCCAATGGTCTGATGTTCATATTGGTTTAAATTTTAGATTAATGTCTTATTGATAAACAAAAGTAAATGGAACACGAAACCGTGGCCGGGAACGTGATCCATTTACTCTAATACAAATTTCGTGCCAAAAAGGTTCGACTATTTTTTGACTATGATGTAGCTTCGTTCAGGAGCTAGAAGTCCTTTTATTTTGCCATTCTTTACTTTGAATTCTTTGCCGTAGACAACATCTTTGTAGCACCCGGTTGGCAGATCTGTCGGCAGGTCGATGAAATTGGCAGATTTGCTGAGGTTTACCATTGCCGCGCCTTTCTTGCCTCTGTTGACAAGCAGCACTTCTCCTGATTCGCTGATCTGCACATTCTCCTTTTCACCTTTCATGGCGGTTCGGAATTTATTTACCGCCACCACTTCGGGATGCTTGAATTCGTCATTGCCACGAGCTCCAAGAATATTATCACCATAGTAGTTGGATCTTGTAGATCCTGCTGGACGACTGAAGAAAAGGGGAGTGCCGTTCTGACGGGCGGTAAGATACACCCATCCAATGCGAATCTGGTCATCTGTGAGATGTGCTGATTCGTGCGCGTTTGCGTAGGTGTCATGGCTTTCTACCCAGGTGGTGAGGAATTCCGGAGCGGACTGGTGATGGAAGCTTTTCAGATCAAGGCCTTTAGAAGAATGCTTCTCAAGAGCTTCCCTAAGCACCCAGCCGTAGCCGGATGCTGTCTGTCCGAAATAATCAGCGTATTCTTTCTCCGGGACATTTTTATCCTGAAGCACTTCTCCATACACGAAAAGAGAGTCATAGGGTATGGCAAGCCGAATACCCTTGACAGCCTTGCGGCCAGTGGCAACGTCCCAGAAGTCGTTTTCCTTCACGCATGATGCTGTATCCACCGGATCAGAATGAACTCCGATATGTTTGGCTGTGTCATAACGGAACCCTCGCACCCCCATCTCTATTAGATCGTTGACAAACTGCATGTAATATTTCTGGAAATCAGGATTCTCTGTGTTTACATCGGGTAGTCCGCCAGATCCCCACAATGTGCACTGCAGACGGTCGTTGTAGTCACGCATCGGCGCAAGTCCGTTGGAATGGAACATCCTGTCGCGTCCGCCGACAGCCTTGTAGAAATCTTCGGAAACCGCGTCTATGTCGAATGCAGTATGGTTCGGAAGGACATCAACAATGACTTTGATGCTGTATTTGGCGGCGGAATCCATCATCTGCTTCATCTGTTCGCGGCTGCCGAGAATCGAGTTCCCGATCTTCCAGTCAGTAGGCTGATAATAGTAATACCAGTTTCCCTCGGTTACTTTGTCATCGAAAATCTTCTTTCCGCTTCCCTCGGGGGAATAGCATTGCTGTACAGGAGATGTCTGTATCATTGTGAATCCGGCATCAGCGATTTCTTTCATGCTTCTTGCCATTTCTGGAAAATTCCAGCTCCACGCGTGAAGGATTGTCTCGCTGTTCACCGCATCCGGATCAACAGTGACACGGTCTTTTGAAACTGCAGGTATGCATGTCATAGACACGCCCATGACGCCCAGTATAAGTTTTTTCATTGGGAATTTGTAGGTTTGGGTTAAGATTGCAGGTTAATTGTCATATCTGAAAAAGATATCAAGTTAGGCTTAACACCTCATTCGATTTTAATTGTAGAACGACAATTGACGGATTTTAGCATATTTTGTATCAACTGTCTGTTTATTCCGGGAAACTGTATGGTTGAACAGTGTATTTATTAAATTCGCGCATGTCGAATGCCTGCACAGAATCTGCCTGTGTGTGCAATTTGCTAATAAATTTTAAAATGCTGACAATTAAGCATGTTGTATTTGCAATTCACTTATAAATATATTAACTTTGCAATGTCGACATGCGCTCTATGGCAAGCCGTGTGTCGCAGATAATAATTGAACTGACCAGACATGATACTGAAAACCATATTGACCTCAGCCCTTATCGCTTGTTTCTCGATAACCGCAACTGCTCAAACCAAAGTACAGAACGCACATCGTCAGGCGCACCAGACACAGCTTGCGAATGTCAGATCAAACAAGATGGACAAGAGCGTAATAGATAGCATATTAAAGGATGACATATCCAGAAGGGAAAGCGAGGTTGTAAACAAAGTCTCCGACGAAAACCGGAAGCTGATCGCCGATCTCCTCAAGGAAGCCAACAAGCACATCGGGAAGCCTTATCGCCACGGCATGAAGGGCCCTAATGCGTTCGATTGCTCCGGATTCACGAGCTATGTCTATAAGCAGTTCGGCTATTCGATCAGCCCGGCGTCACGTATTCAGATTAATGACGGAGAAAGGGTCGACCGTAAGGACCTTCGTAAAGGAGACCTTGTGTTTTTCACAAGCCGCAGTAGCGGAAAGAATGTGGGGCATGTCGGAATAGTGGTTGATGCCGATAATGAGACAGGCAAATTCAGTTTCATTCATGCAAGTATCAAAGGTGTCAGAATAAATGAATGCGAAGGCTACTATGAAAACAGATACGTCGGTGCATGTCGCATAATCAACGATTGACATACGCAAGACAACGATAAACCGAAAGGCGGGCAAACGAATGCCCGCCTTTTTGGCATAATAATTGTTCATATATTGAAGCTGTATCCAGCGTAAAAGGACGATTGCGGATCGCAGACCCGTTTTGGAGGCAGCTTCGTAATATCAGTTCATATATGACAGATTACACATCAGATAAAGAACCTAAGAATACATGGGCAGAAGTCCAGACCTCGGATTGCGTGGAGGTTTATGGAGCAAGAGTCCACAATCTCAAGAATGTTGATGTGATGCTTCCGCATGATTCCCTGAATGTGATCACAGGATTAAGCGGATGCGGGAAATCATCTCTCGCTTTCGACACAATATTTGCGGAAGGACAAAGGCGATATATAGAAACATTCTCTTCATATGCCAGAAATATGCTCGGATCGCTTGAGCGTCCGGATGTAGATAAGATCACAGGGTTGAGCCCGGTGATAAGTATTGAGCAGAAAACTGTCAACAAGAATCCGCGAAGCACCATAGGCACGACAACCGAAATCTACGATTTCTTCAGACTTCTCTTTTCAAGGATGGGCGAGGCAGTCAGCTATAAGACAGGTATGCCGATGGTCAGATATAACAGGGAAAAGATCATCGCGCTGCTTACAGAGCAATACCGTGATAAGAAAATTTATATTCTTGCCCCCTTGGTCAGAAATAGAAAGGGTCATTATAAGGATCTGTTTGAAAATCTACGCAAGAAGGGTTATCTTTATGTCCGGGTGGATGGCGAGATAATGGAACTGACCTATGGCCTGAAGCTTAACCGCTACAGTAATCATACTGTAGAACTGGTTGTGGACAGGCTGCGTGCCACAGATTCAGACGCAAAGAGACTGAGCAACAGTGTTGAATCCGCTTTGAAGCAAGGGGGAAAGATGATGTCGGTTCTTGATGTCGACACCGGCGAGATCAGACATTTCAGTCAGGAACTTATGGATCCAGAAAGCGGATTATCATATCCGGTGCCGGCTCCGCATAATTTTTCTTTCAACTCGCCACAGGGGGCTTGTAGAAAATGCAAGGGGCTCGGTTTTGTAAATCTGGTGGATCAGGAGAAAATCACACCTGATCGCAGCAAGTCTATTTACGATGGTGCGGTCATCCCGTTAGGTCGATATAAAAATTCTTTGATCTTCTGGCAGATCGAAGCGATATGCAAGCTTTACGGGCATTCTATCAAGGATCCTGTCGAAAGTCTTCCGGAACAGGCCATAGATGATATTCTTAACGGTACCGATGTGCATCTTGATATCAAGACAGAAACGATGTCGCTGTCGGGATATTCGGCCAATTATGACGGCCTTGTAAAATATATTGAGATGCAGAGCGGAGAAGATGCGGGATCCGAGGCTAACAAATGGAGCGGACAATTCTTCTCAAAGATGGAGTGTCCTGAATGTCGGGGCAAAAGACTGAATAAGATATCCCTTCATTTTTATATCGACGGAAAGAATATAGCTGATGTGGCAAAAATGGATATAGCCGAGCTATATGATTGGACGTTGCATCTTGAAGACCGTCTTGACCAGTCAAAGCGTGTTGTTGCTGAAGAAATCCTGAAGGAAATCAGGGGTCGCCTGAGGTTTTTGATTGATGTAGGCCTTGAATATCTGTCTCTTGACCGAAGCAGTGCGTCTCTTAGCGGTGGCGAGAGTCAGAGAATCCGGCTTGCCACCCAGATAGGTTCGCAGCTCGTAAATGTGCTGTACATACTTGACGAGCCGTCAATCGGTCTGCACCAGCGCGATAATGATCGTCTCATAAAAAGTCTTAAACAGTTGCGAGACAATGGCAACACAATAATTGTTGTGGAGCATGACAAAGACATTATGACCGAGGCTGACTACGTTGTCGACATCGGACCGGGAGCAGGCAAAAGGGGAGGAGAGGTCATGTTTCAGGGTTCTCCAGCCGAAATGCTTGCATCTGACACTCTCACGGCGTCATATCTTAACGGACATCGCAGAATAGAGACACCTGTAAGAAGACGGGATGGCAATGGGAAATATATTGAGATAAATGGTGCTTCTGGTCATAATCTTAAAAATGTCGATATTAAGCTTCCCCTCGGTAAATTTGTCTGTATATCCGGAGTAAGCGGAAGCGGCAAATCATCTCTTATCAACGGCACGCTACATCCGATATTAAGCAAGAAATTTTACCGATCTTTGCAGGAGCCTCTTCCATATGTTTCTGTTTCCGGCGTCGATAACGTTGATAAGGTCGTTACAGTCGATCAGACTACGCTCGGCAGATCTCCGCGATCGAATCCTGCAACCTATACAGGAGTATTCGCCGATATCCGTAAGCTGTTTGTTGAATTGCCGGAATCGCGTATAAGAGGTTATAAGCCGGGACGATTTTCATTCAATGTCGCAGGTGGCAGGTGCGAGACATGCAAAGGCAACGGTTACAGAACCATTGAGATGAATTTTCTCCCTGACGTTCTGGTTCCATGCGAGGATTGCCATGGCAAACGTTATAACAGGGAAACACTTGAAGTCAGATATAAAGGCAAATCAATATCCGATGTTCTGGAGATGACTGTGGATCAGGCTGTTGATTTTTTTGAGAATGTGCCGGTTATATTAAAGAAAATAAAGGTGCTGCAGGATATCGGACTGGGCTATATTAAATTAGGACAGCCATCAAGCACACTTAGCGGAGGTGAGAATCAGAGGGTTAAACTTGCCACTGAACTTGCTAAGCGCGATACGGGCAAAACGCTGTTTATACTTGATGAACCGACAACCGGTCTGCATTTCGAGGATATCCGCGTACTTCTTAAGGTAATAGACAAACTCGTTGACAAAGGCAATACAATGGTTGTGATCGAACATAATCTGGATATAATCAGGTGTGCCGACTATGTCATAGATCTGGGACCTGGAGGTGGCCGTGAGGGCGGGCGCATCATGGCAGAAGGAACTCCGGAGCAAGTTGCACAGTGTGAGACTCCGACAGCAGTCTATCTTAAAAAAGAATTGTAATAGATGATACAGGGATTCGTATGAATGCTGAGTAAAATACGCGCAAAATCTGAATTCGCCAGAAATACCGATAAAATATCTGAAGACATGAATAAAACGATAACATCATGTTTTCAGATATTTTATTACATAATCCCTATTATGTTAAATAGGGTATCATAAAGGCTGACAAACTATGTCGCGGTGCTTTCACTCGTCTGTAGAGAGGCATTCACTCGTCTGTAGAGAGGATTCTCTCCTCCGTAGAGAGGCTATTCTCTCCTCCGTAGAGAGGCTATTCTGGGTCAGCGGATTTTTCCGGTGGGCGGGAGAGAGTATCAAGAGTATAGTGTGGCCAGTCTGAACATAAAGAAC
>VSPN01000064.1 GCA_009775355.1 Muribaculaceae bacterium | reverse complement strand
CGGGTGGTTCTGCGTTCCAGAACACTCAATAATGCGAGTTAATTTTGGAACATAGAACTGAACACCCTAATTATTTAACAAACTCTTATTTCAATTTCCAATTGCATGATTTAAATAAAAGACTTATATTTGCCACGTCTTTCAACTGAAAGGGAAATGTCAGCAGGAGTGCATGACAAATAATCAGAAAAATAATCTTAAACTCTATTTTTACCATGGACACCAATATCACTTTAAATCCCAACAAGGTTGTACAGTACCTCGGTAAAGCTCCCGGAGAGATCCGCAAGGCCGACATCATCCACTTCATAAAGGAGAACGGAATAAAGATGGTCAATTTTATGTATCCGGCGGACGACAACCGACTGAAAACCCTCAATTTCGTTGTAAACAGCGAGGAGTATCTCGACTCCATTCTGACTTATGGCGAGCGGGTGGACGGTTCGAGCCTCTTCCCTTTCATCGAGGCGGGTAACAGCGACCTTTACGTGATTCCGCGCTTCTCGACGGCGTTTGTCGATCCTTTCGCCGAGATACCGACGCTTTCGATGCTCTGCTCGTTCTTCAACAACGAGGGTAAACCACTGCCATCTTCGCCGGAGCAGTCGCTTAGACGTGCGCTTGAACTGTTCAAGAAAGAGACAGGCATGGAGTTCTACGCAATGGGAGAACTTGAATATTACGTCATCAGCGACGATATCGGTCTTTTCGGGGCAACCGATCAGAAAGGATATCATGAATCGGCACCTTTCGCCAAGTTCAATGAATTCCGCACGGAGTGCATGTATCTTATCGCCCAGACAGGCGGCCAGATCAAGTACGGTCACAACGAGGTGGGCAACTTCACCCTCAACAACAAGATCTTCGAGCAGAACGAGATTGAATTCCTGCCTGTCAACGCCCTTGAGGCAGCCGACAGCCTCATGCTGGCGAAATGGATCATACGCACACTCGCTGTCAAGAAGGGATACGATGTGACTTTCGCTCCCAAGATCACCGAGGGGAAAGCAGGAAGCGGTCTTCACATCCACTTCAAACTGATGAAAGACGGTCACAACATGATGACAGAAAACGGCAGACTCAGCGACAACGCACGCCGTGCAATCGTAGGCATATTGGAATACGCCGACGCAATAACCGCAATGGGCAACAAGGTTCCGACAAGCTATTTCCGTCTCGTTCCCCATCAGGAGGCTCCGACTTCGATCTGCTGGGGCGACCGCAACCGCTCGGTACTTGTTCGAGTTCCTCTTGGATGGACAGGAGACAACGACATGTGCTCGCAGGCAAACCCGCTTGAGACTCCGGCAGAGACACATCCCGAGAAACAGACCGTGGAACTCCGCAGCGCCGACGGCTCCGCAGATGTCTACCAGCTTATCGCCGCCATGGTAACGGCCGCCCGCAAGGGATTCGAAGATCCCGATGCCCTGAAAAGAGCCGAAGAGCTCTATGTAAGCGTCAACATCCACAACGACGCCAACAAGGAGAAACTCAACTCTCTGAAGTCTCTGCCTACAAACTGCGCTGAATCGGCGGCAGCACTCGACACTGCCCGCAGCATTTTCGAGGAGCACGGAGTCTTCCCGCCGCAGCTGATAGACGGTATAATCAAGAAGCTGAAATCGTATAACGACAAGAACCTCCGCGCCGAACTGTCGGGCAACCGTCAGGAGATGCTCAATCTCGTCAACAAATACTGGCACTGCGGATAACGGAGAATCAGATCCCATCTGACAGACACAGAAAGACGACATTCCTACGGAAGGATATGTCGTCTTTCTTGCTTGATCGCTATATAAAAAACGGATGCCTACATACAATTTATCTGATATATGAGTTAAAATAGGAGACATCGTTACAAACTGCAATTTCAATATGAGATATTCACGGCTTGAGGGACTTGACGGAATCGGATCCGAAGGAATGGAGGCATTGAGAAACGGGAGCGTACTGGTGGTGGGCTGCGGAGCACTCGGATCCATGTGCGCAATGTACCTCGCTGCGTCGGGTGTCGGACGTATAGGAATAGCCGATTTTGACACCATCGACATTTCCAATCTTCAGAGGCAACTCTTTTTTGACGAGACTACACTCGGAAAGTCTAAATGCAAGGTGCTCGGAGATAGGATGAGAGCACTGAATTCAGACGTGACCGTCGAGGAACACCCCATGTTTGTCAAGGATGACAGTGCATGTGATCTGTTCGCGCGTTATGATTTCATTGTTGACGGCAGCGACAATCCTGCCACAAAACATATGACTGCACGCATATGTGAGGAGGGCGGCCTACCCTACTGCATCGGCGGAGTGAGAGAATTCTCAGGTCAGGTGATGTCGTGGGCGCCCGGTCACAAGGGATATGCAGAGGTTTTCGGGGATACACCTTCGTGTCAAGGGTTTACACCTTGTTCACTGGCCGGAGTGCTCGGACCGGCAGCGGGGATCGTCGCTTCAGCGCAGGCCTCAGAAGCAATAAAGCATCTGACCGCATGCGGCCGGATGCTTTATGACAGATTGTTTGTGTTCGATCTCAGTGGTTTTTCTGCCAACGTATTCTCGTTCTGAAGAACTGTCGTTCAGACAGTTCTGTCAAGATGCACGTCGAGTTGCGGGAACGGGAACGAGAAACCGCGTTGCTGCAGTTCTGTATAGAACCGTTCGTTGAGGTCGAAGTAGAGAGGCCAGTAATTTGATGAATGAGTCCATGCCCTGACGACAAACACGATGGCGCTGTCTCCCATTTCCGACAGGCCGACAAAAGGAGTACGATCCACTTTCTGCGGAATGGCTACAGGCATGTCAAGACTACTGTCAGCAGCCACCTCGATTATTTTTTTGCGAGGATGATGGAACAGACGGCTGAAAAATCCCTGCTTCTCCACTTTCTCCTCCTCCCCGGGATGCTCAGTGCGGTATTTTTCTTCGGCTACACGCTCGCGGTAAGCGATATCATCCTCGATGAAATGCCTTACGGTGCGGCTGTCGGAATTGACGATATCAAGCATGGCCGCTTTTGCCGCCTCAAGATCCGTGCCGTATGAAAGGCTTACAGTCCAGTCCACACGTCTGTAATCTTCGAGAGAATAGTTGTTGATCGACGAAGTAGAGAGCACTCCGTTGGGAAGAATGATCGCCTTGTTGTCGACTGTATTGATGACCGTGTTGAAAAGCTGGATTGACTTTACTGTTCCGGTAAATCCCTGCACCTCTATGAAATCTCCGACCTTATAAGGCTTCAGGAGCAGGATCAGCACTCCCCCGGCGAAATTCTGGAGCGTGCCGCTCAACGCCATGCCGACCGCCATACCGGCCGATGCGAATATGGCGATAAAACTGCTCGTCTCAACCCCGAGAATGCCTATCACTATTATGATCAGGAAGAAATAGAGCGAAATCCTGACAAGAGAAAGGACGAAAGTCGACAGCGAGGCGTCGATTCTGCGCTTTGTCAAGACACTGAACACCGTCTTGAAAATGCGGCTTATGAGAAAACGCCCTACATAAAAGACCAGTATAGCCACCATAAGGCGGAGACCGAATGAGATGAGGGAATTTGTGACTGTTGCCACCACCTCATCGAAACCCATCCCCTTCAGACTTTCAAGAAATGATGCGGAATCCTGCATCTCAGGCATTCCAACAACCGGTGTATCTCCGTTCTGTAACATGATAAGATCTTACGAATTAGATTATTGACGCTTTACGAGACGCACCACGTTCTCGACATGATGCGTATGGGGGAACATGTCGACCGGCTGCACATCTGTCACTCGGTATTTGGCATCAAGCAGAGCAAGATCGCGTGCCTGTGTGGCAGGATTGCAGCTGACATAAACAAGAACCTCCGGCTCAGCGTTGAGGATGACCTTGACCACATCTTCATGCATGCCGGCACGCGGCGGATCGATGATCATCACGTCAGGGCGACCGTGCGTCTCCACAAAGCTGTCGGTGAGGACATCCTTCATGTCGCCGGCATAGAAAAGAGTGTTGTCGATTCCGTTGACAGCCGAATTGACTTTGGCGTCGGCGATGGCTTCCTCCACGTATTCGATACCTATGACCTGACGGGCATTGCGTGCCACGAAATTGGCGATTGTGCCCGTACCGGTATACAGGTCGTAGACAAGCAGAGCCTTTTCCTCTGACTCCGGCTTATGGCCGAGGCCGGCGAAATCTCTTGCCACCTTATAAAGCTCATACGCCTGACGGGAGTTTGTCTGATAGAACGACTTGGCGTTGATGCGGAACCGCAGTCCCTCCATCTCCTCCTCGATGTATTCCGGGCCGCGGAACACGCGAACCTCCTGATCGGCTATAGTGTCGTTGACTTTCAGATTGACCACGTAGAGCAATGATTTCACATCGGGAAACCTCTCCCCTATGGCCGCCATGACACGTGACACACCCTCATGATCATCCTCTCCGAACACCATGCACACCATGACATCGCCAGTCGAGGCAATTCTTATCATGACAGTGCGGAGCAATCCTCGGTTTTCGCGTATATTATAGAATGACAAGCCATTGCTTTCGGCATAATTAAAAATGAAATTACGGATCTCGTCGCCAAGACTATCCTGAAGAAAACATTCATCTATATGCAGCACCTTGTCGAACGCACCGGGAATGTGAAACCCGAGAGCATTGGAAGATCCTTCGAACCCGGCTCCTGATCTCACCTCTTCCCAGGTACGCCACTTTTTATCTGAAAAAGTGTATTCCATCTTATTGCGATACGCCCATACCGCCCTGGAACCGATAATAGGCGAAATTGCGGGCAATTCCACTTTGGCTATGCGCTCGAGGGCGTCGCGCACCTGCTTCTCTTTCCACTTCAACTGCTCCTCATAGGGAAGATGCTGCCATTTACAGCCACCGCATACGGTAAAATGACCGCACCGGGGCTGCGTGCGGACAGGCGAGGGAGACACGAGACGTACGATATGCCCTTCGGCAAAGCTGTGTTTCTTACGGTCAATCTGAATGTCGGCGACATCGCCGGGAGCGCCATAAGGGATAAACGTCACTATCGGAGTCTCATCCGTCTCTCTTATCTTGACACGCGCCAGAGCCTTGCCCTCGGCGGCCACACTTTCTATCACGACTGATTTCAGCTCGGGAAGAGCCTTCTTCTTTCTTGCCATCAATTGGATTTTTAGAGAATCTGTTAACAGAGAATGCCGTCCGGTTCCGGTTCACCAAAACAAAAAAATTGTGAACTGATCGGAAAAAACACTGCAAAGTTAGTGAAAATCGCCAATTAATTATTAAATTTGCAGTTACAATTTCAAAAAGATTCTTCACCATGAATTCACCTTGTGCAGGCATTTTTATGGGCAAGACATTAAATAAACTGAAATTGTGAGAATTATACCGGCATCCGGCAACAACTGACCGGTTTGTGTGTTACAGGACTGTGAAGACACGCCGGATGCCACGGCATAAGAGTTATTACTGATATAGAATATATAAATAATCCAAAATCACTATGGCAAAAAAAATTTATACTTTCGGCGCAGGCAAGGCCGAAGGTACAGCCGAGATGAGAAACCTTCTCGGCGGCAAGGGTGCCAACCTCGCCGAAATGAATTTGCTCGGAATGCCGGTACCTCCCGGATTCACAATCACGACAGAAGTCTGCACAGAATATACCCAGTCAGGCCGTGACGCGGTCGTAGCCGACATCAAGGGAGATGTCGAGAACGCGATTGCTCACGTAGAAAGCCTGACCGGCACTAAATTTGACGATCCCTCCAATCCCCTTCTCGTGTCAGTGCGTTCCGGGGCACGCGCTTCGATGCCCGGCATGATGGACACCGTGCTCAACCTCGGCATGAACGACGCCACAGTCGCCACTATGGCTGAAAAGAGCGGCAACCCCCGATTCGCATGGGACAGCTACCGCCGATTCGTCCAGATGTACGGCGACGTTGTGCTCGGCATGAAACCCAAAAGCAAGACCGACATCGATCCTTTCGAGGCCATCATGGATCAGGTGAAAGAGGAAAAGGGTGTCAAACTTGACACCGAACTGTCGGTTGACGACCTCAAGGAGCTCGTGGTACGCTTCAAGAAAGCAGTCAAAGAATACACAGGCAAAGACTTCCCAGAGTCTGCATGGGAACAGCTCTGGGGCGGCATCTGCGCAGTGTTCGACAGCTGGATGAACGAACGTGCCATCATCTACCGCCGTATGAACCAGATCCCCGAGGAATGGGGAACAGCTGTCAACGTACAGGCCATGGTATACGGCAACATGGGTGACAACTCCGCTACCGGCGTGGCTTTCAGCCGCGACGCCGCCACAGGCGAGAACATCTTCAACGGCGAGTATCTTATCAACGCCCAGGGCGAGGATGTTGTGGCCGGGATCCGCACTCCCCAGCAGATCACAATCGAGGGCTCACGCCGCTGGGCTGCCCTTCAGGGCATCAGCGAGGAGGAGCGTCATGCCAAATATCCAGCACTTGAGGAATCGATGCCCGACCTCGCGGCCGAGCTCATCGCCACCGCCCACAAGCTTGAAGACTACTTCCGTGACATGCAGGACATGGAGTTCACCATTCAGGACGGCAAGCTCTGGATGCTCCAGACACGCAACGGCAAACGCACAGGAGCTGCCATGGTGCGCATCGCGATGGATCTTCTCCGCGAAGGAATGATCGACGAAAAGACAGCCCTTCTCCGCATGGAGCCCCAGAAACTCGACGAGCTGTTGCACCCCGTGTTCGATAAGAAGGCACTCAAGGAGGCGAAAGTCGTGGCCAAGGGTCTTCCCGCATCTCCCGGTGCCGCTGCAGGCCAGATCGTATTCCAGGCTGACGAGGCCGAGGCATGGGCAGAGAAGAAAAAGAAAGTCGTGCTCGTGCGCATCGAGACTTCACCTGAAGACCTCCGCGGCATGGCTGTGGCACAGGGCATCCTCACTATGCGCGGCGGTATGACCTCGCACGCGGCAGTTGTTGCGCGCGGCATGGGCAAATGCTGTGTATCGGGTGCTGGCGAGATTGTTGTGGACTACAAGGAGAAAACTGTCACTATGGACGGCAAGGTATTCCATGAAGGTGACTGGATCTCGCTTAACGGTTCGACCGGCGACGTATACGAAGGTCAGGTGACAACCACCGAACCGGAACTTGACGGCGACTTTGGCGCGATCATGGATCTTGCAGCAAAATACACCAAGACACTTGTGCGCACTAACGCCGACACTCCCCGCGATGCCTCACAGGCACGCAATTTCGGCGCACAGGGCATAGGCCTCTGCCGCACCGAGCACATGTTCTTCGAGGGTGACCGCATCAAGGCCGTGCGCGAGATGATCCTTTCTTCCGACGAGGAGGGTCGCCGCGAGGCTCTCGCCAAACTGCTGCCGATGCAGCGTGCAGACTTCGAAGGTATCTTCAAGGCGATGGACGGCTACGGAGTGACTATCCGTCTTCTCGATCCCCCATTGCATGAGTTCGTGCCCCACCAGACTGCCACTCAGAAGGAGCTGGCAGAGGAGATGGGTCTCACTCTCGCCGAAGTCAAAGCGAAAGTCGACGAGCTGTCAGAGTTCAACCCGATGCTCGGCCACCGCGGCTGCCGTCTCGGCATCACATATCCCGAGATCACCGAGATGCAGACACGCGCCATCATCGAGGCTGCCCTCAACTGCAAGGCGCAGGGCATCGACGTGCATCCCGAAATCATGGTTCCCCTTGTAGGTACCCTCAAGGAGCTCCAGCATCAGGCCAACGTGATCAACACCACCGCCGGACAGGTGTTTGACGAGCGCGGCGAAGTTGTAGACTACAAGATCGGCACGATGATTGAAGTGCCGCGTGCTGCACTCACAGCCGACAAGATCGCAGAGGTTGCCGACTTCTTCTCGTTCGGTACCAACGACCTCACCCAGATGACATTCGGTTACTCGCGCGACGACGCTCCCAAATTCCTCAAACACTACAAAGAGGTAGGCATCCTGAAAGTGGATCCGTTCGAGGTTCTCGATCAGGAAGGCGTAGGCCAGCTTGTAGAGATGGGCGTCAAGAAAGGCCGCACCACCAAGCCCGAGCTTAAGGTCGGCATCTGCGGCGAGCACGGCGGCGAACCCTCATCAGTCAAGTTCTGCGCCAACCTCGGTATGAACTACGTAAGCTGCTCTCCTTTCCGAGTGCCCATCGCCCGCGTAGCTGCGGCGCAGGCTGCCATTGAAGACTAAGAGATAGATACTTAAAATAAGCCACTTAGGCGGTATGTTCTGATAAACAAGAGCATACCGCCTAAAGTATTTTTAAGGGGTATGTGCATTTGAACACGATAGTGTGTACGATTGAACCGCGAAAATTCAACAAAATCCACACGTCTATCAAACGGTCGATTCAACATGAATTCAACAGAAATAATTGCATGATATAATTCTAAACAAGAAAATAATATGGCAATACTGACAGTCTGCGTAAACAAGCAGCGCAAAAGAAAGGACGGGTGCTACTCGGTTTATATCCGGGTCGCTCACAATGGCAAATCGGTATATTTACCGACTGACAAAGTAGTAAGCGGAAAAGGCTTGTCATCCTCGATGGAAGTTATCGACCCGTTTGTCCTCAAACCGTTATCTACGCAAATCGTTAATTGGCTCGATGCGTTAAATCGCCAAGATATTTCTGCGTGGAACGCGAGACAAGTTGCAGAGTTTCTGAAGAATTTGAACGAGGATTTGGTATTCTCGGACTATGCCCGAAAGCACATTGACCGCATGATTGACCGAGGGCAGGAGCGCAACGCGAAAAATTACCAACT
>VSPN01000063.1 GCA_009775355.1 Muribaculaceae bacterium | reverse complement strand
CGCTTCAGGATGGGCTTGAACCAACGACCCCCTGATTAACAGTCAGGTGCTCTAACCAACTGAGCTACTGAAGCATTTACAAATCTCTCTATTGAGATCACCTCCTCTTTATGGAAGAATTGCGCCATGCATTATTTCAAGCATCAAGACGCTCCCCTCCGAGGATTACGGTGCAAAATTAGTAATTTCTTTTCATTCCACCAAATATAACGACAAAAAAATATGAACCACAAAACACACTCCATCCTCTTCAACTCATCTATAACCACGATTATCAACTTATTACGCCCATTATTTTCATTCATAACCCATAATCCATAACAACTCCGCATATGATGTGCAAGTCTGCCGACTTATCTTTGCAATCCAAACCAAACCGACAATATGAAATCAGGAATAATCACGGCCATGGCCGGAATCATGATACTATCGACAGCCGCATTGGCTGACGGCAACATATCTCGACCATTCAGATAACCGTGGCACTCCCATTTCGGGCACATCGACAGGCTCCGACGGCTCATTCACATTCAGAGATATCAGACCTGGCAGGTATATCGTCAGGGTGACCAACATGGGGAGCATAACCGACGAGAGAGAAATCACAGTGACAGACAGCGATATCGATCTCGGCCAAATCGAACTTGCCGATGACTCGCGGCTGCTCGAGGAAGTTGTCGTGACCGGACAGAAAAGTCAACTGTCGGTCAGCGGCGAGCGGCGTGTATTCAACGTCAGTTCCGACATAGCGTCAGCCGGAGCGTCGGCCGGCGAACTGCTTGCCTCGGTTCCATCGGTCGATGTGAGCCATGACGGCGAGATCTCGCTGCGCGGCAACAGCGACGTCACCGTATGGATCAATGGCAAAGAGAGCGGCATGACCGCCGACAACCGAATGCAGATGCTGAGCCAGATTCCCGCGGAATCGATCGAGAGTATCGAGGTCATGACCAACCCGGCATCAAAGCATGGCGCCGAAGGCACGGCCGGCATCATCAACATCCGACTCAAGGAGGGCAAGCGTGCCGGATATTACGGATCGGCAGAGGCCGACGCTGACACCCGCGGCAATGTCAACGTCAATGTCAACTCCAGTCTCAATACAGGCAGATTCGAGACATTCGCCTCGCTGGGCTTTAAATCACGTCACAATCCGGGCGGTTCGGAATCTCGAAGAAACTATGACAACGGAACACGCCTCGACTCCGACGGCATCACGCGAAAACATGAGAACAGTCTCTTCGCCCGCATCGGAGCCAACTACTCCCCCGACAGCCGGAGCACATTGTATCTGAGCGCGGCGGGCACGCTCGGGCATATCCGTTCAAACACGGGGACATCGCATTTCTCCGACCTTCCCTCGCAGTGGAGCGCAAACCTGAGCCGGACCCGCGAACATGGTTTCACCCGCGGCGCCAACATACTGGCCGGCTACCGACTCGCCTTCACCCCAGCTCACAGCATAGACATGAATGTTAGTTACAACACATGGCAGGGCTCTACTGAAAGCGACACCCGCAACGACGAGACATGGCCTGACGGCAGCACCGAAATGTCCGAGATCAGCCAGCACCAGAGAGTCAGGATCAACAATTGGGAGGCAGCCGTAGACTACTCGGGGCAACTTGCGGAATGGCTTCGTCTTGAGGCGGGATACAAAGGGAACTACAACCATGAGAACAGCCCTGCGTCATATTGGCTCTCATCGGCTTCCGCGGGTGAAGCGGGGATGCCCGACCTCTACAACAGGTTCAAATATGACACCGACATATCGGCATTGTACGTAAGTCTTTCGGGAAGCCACGGAGTCCTGTCATATTCGGCCGGACTGCGCGGAGAGATGTGGAGCATACGGACACGGTCGCTCGGCTACGGAGAGACCGACGGCGATGCACCGCTTTTCAGCAAGAATGACTTCGCGCTCTTTCCATCGGCATCGGTCGGATGGGCGTTCACTTCCGGCAGCGAACTGCGTCTTGATCTGTCTCGGCGCATACGCCGTCCCTACGGTCCGCAGCTGAACACTTTCGAGAATGTGTCAGACCCGTCGGAAGTACATCTCGGAAATCCGCTGATACAGCCGCAATACAGCGACGCGCTCGAACTGACATACATGAAGACATGGAGCAGCCATATGCTTTCTGCATCGGCCTACGTGCGTTCAAGCAAAGACAAGATCAGCCATGTCAGCTTTCTGGCTCCCATGTCGTCAGATCCGGAGATCAACACGATGTATTACGGTCACGCCAATGTCGGAGACATGCTCGACACCGGAGTCGAGATCATATCGCGCAACAGTCTGTGGAACACCCTTACTCTCACCACAACTGTCAATCTTCACAACAACCGCATGAAGGCATGGAGCACGGAGTATCCTCTACACGGAGCAATGTACACGGTCAGCGGGGAGGCGCAGAACCGGTTTGTGTGGGACATAAGGTGCATGGCATCGGTCAGGCTTCCATGGGATCTCACATTCCAGGCCACTGGCCGATATAATTCCAGACGCACCACCGCACAGGGCTCGGTCGAGCCGGCATGGGACGTGGAGGCAGGTCTGAGAAAATCATTCGGACCATGGAACCTCTCGCTTGTCTGCAAAGACATATTCGCGTCAAAGAAATCACACGAGATCCTGTATGGCGACGGATACAGGCAGTCGATAGAAAAATGGACGGGAGGCCGCACCTTGCGGCTGGCGGTGAGCTACACCTTCGGGAAGAAGAGCACTCCGGCGCACGACACCCATAACCATATCGACACCGGCGGCTACGGCGAAGGCCACAGCCACTGATCCTGACTGACCGCGACAGGCACAGACCAGCCACTCAACAGGGTCTGTGCCTGTCGCGGAACTGTGTCGGGGTCGTGCCGGCGACCCGTCTGAACATACGTGAGAAATGCTGCGGATATTCAAATCCCAGATCATAAGCTATCTGACTTATGTCATCGTCAGTGAGCGAGAGCCGGTCTTTGGCGCATTCCACAACGTGAAGCGATATGATCTCCTGAGCAGTGCGGCCTGTCTCTTTTTTCACAAGATCGCCGAAATATCCCGGCGACAGGTTCACTACACCCGCGAAATGATTGACCGTCGGAACCCCTTCGCTGCCGTGACCGTTAGAGTAATACGATCTCAAAGCCTCATGAAATCTCGACAGCAGGTCTGAATTCACTTTCCGACGCGTTATGAACTGCCGCTCGTAAAACCGGGTCATATAGTCAAGAAGAAGCTGGATATGGCTCGCCACTATTCCGGCGGTATGCCTGTCGACAGGATGGCAGATCTCCTCCTTGATCCTGGCAAGACACTCCATGAACAATGCACGTTCGTCGAGTGAGAGATGCACGGCCTCCCTCTGGGAATAGTCGAAGAATGCATAATCGCGGATCCGGGCACCCAGCGGAGTTCCGTATATGAGATCCGGATGAAACATCAGTCCGACCACATCGGGAGCGAGCTCCGCTTTTTCATATTCCACACCTATGATCTGGCCCGGAGAGAAACTCACCACCGTGCCTTCCTGATAGTCGTAAGGCTGACGCCCGTATCGCAAGACGCAGTTGGTGTCATTTTTGAGATAAAGCGCATAGACACCATAATCCATCAGCACATGATTGACGGAGCGCGTGGCCTCTTTAAGATCCAGCACCGTCACAAGAGGGTGACGGGTCTCGAGTCCGTAAAGTTTGTTATAGGCGTCTATGGAATCAAGTATGACTGTCGCGGGATTCGGTTTCATGCAGCAAAAATAACATTTTTTCCGTTCATTTCCATATCTTCAGGCAATCATGGTATGGCCTCCGGCAATCCGGGTAACCCCGCCCTGCCGTGGCGTCCGGTTTGGATAATCAGCTTTTATTTGTAACTTTGCAGAAAACCCGCATTACGGAGTTGTATTCAACCTAATCTAAAACCATAAACCCTTATGTCTGACGCAAGTAAATCCAAACGGATCCACTATGGGTTCGTCATTGTCTTCTGCTGCTGCCTGATCATGGGTATCGATGTCGGTCTCGTGTTCAGCTGCGCAGGAATATTCTATGATCCGGTAAGCCGTGCCTTAGGCGTGCCGGTCGGACAGTTCGGCCTTTACATGTCGGTGTCTTATGTCGCATCGACCCTTATGCTGCCGCTCGCCGGCAAACTTATAGAGAGACATGGTTCACGGCGTCTTCTCACCATAAACTCAATGCTTCTCGGACTGTGTGTGGCGTCGATGGGACTTTTCACTTCCGTTTGGGAGTTTTACGGCGCAGGGGTCGTGATGGGCGTGACACTGGCCTTTCTGCTCTATCTCAGTTTCCCGATTCTTGTCAATGCCTGGTTCAGGACGAAAGTCGGTCTGATGATCGGCATCTGCAGCGCCGCCTCCGGAATCGGAGGCATGATATTCAACCCGATCGGCGGGAGCATAATAGCCGGCCACGGCTGGCGTGCGGCATATTTCGCGTTCGGAGGTCTTATTCTGCTCGGAGTCACTCCGCTGATCGGCCTGCTTCTCCGCAACCGTCCCGAAGAGAAAGGTCTTCCACCCTACGGTCAGAAGGAAGCATCGGCCGACAACCTGGCCTCAGTCGGGAAAAGCGATTCGGGAACCGATTATTCCGCGGCAGTCAGAATGCCGGCGTTTTACGCAGTCATGATATTCGCCTTCATCATGATGGCAGTCTCGACACTCAATCTCTTCATACCTAAATATGTGATGATCTCCGGATTCACGGAAGTCGAGGCCTCGCTTGCAGCAGCAGCCGTAATGGCCGGAGTCACAGGGGGCAAACTGCTGCTCGGACTGATCAACGACCGCAACTGCCTCTACGGCGTGCTGGCATGCACACTGCCCGGAGTGGCCGGCCTCGCGCTGCTGCTTGCCGGACAAGGCACGCTCTGGATCATGATCTGCGGCTGCTTCATGTTCGGGTGGGAATATGCCGGGGTGACTGTCCAGACCGCCATGCTGACCGGCCACACATTCGGCAAGAAGCACTACACCCGCATATATGCGCTGATCTCGATCGCCCTGTCGTCAGGAGGAGCAATCGCCTCGGGGGGATGGGGACTGCTGGCAGACGCCACCTCGTTCCGCACCGTTCTGACAGCGGGAGGCATCACCCTCGCAGTCGGATGCCTTCTCGGTGCATACGCGTATTTCGCTCCGGCAAAAAGATCGAAAGCGTAGGCTGAACCCACGCAAATAAAAAGACGCCTCCGCAGACTGCGGAGGCGTCTTTTTATTTGCGTCATTTCATGTCAGTCAATGCTGATCTTCCTGACGGAGCCGTCGGAATAACGGATCACGTATATGCCGCGGACCGGACGGTCCACACGGACACCGTTGAGATCATAGACTGCCTCCACGGTCGCGTTCCCGATTCCAAGCTCATCGACAGAGCCTGAACCGAAGCCTTCGATCTTGTAGAAATTCTGCCAGTAGGGAGCGTTGCCATATGCGTCTATGGAAGCCATAGGCACCTTGAGCACACATTCGTCATATGCCTCCGAAGAGACCGGATCGCCGGTAAGAACCTGAGGCTCTGCGGCATTGTTGATTATTTCAACCAGAGCGTTGCAGTTTGACACGAAGCCGTCGCCGATTGTCACGACAGTCGAGGGAATCTCTATGCTCGTCAGCATGTCGCTGGCAGCAAACGCACCCTGTCCGATCGACACCAGCCCCTCGTTGAGAGCAACGCTTTCGAGACCGTAATTGCCAGCGAACGCCCAGTCACCGATCGATTCAAGAAGATCATTTGTCACGAGACCTGTGATCTGCGTGTAGGTGAAGGCATTGATGCCTACGCTCCTGAGATTGGAAGGAAGTGTGAGCACCCCGCCAAGCGGCACATTCTGGAATGCGGCTTTACCGACAGTCTCAAGCGACGCAGGAATATTTATCTCCTCAACGGCCGGGCATTCTCCGAATGCAAAATCCTTGATGTCAACCACAGAGTCCGGCATCTTCACTCTCTTCAGACCGGAATTCACATACACGCAACTGGACCCGATCGTAAGAATCCCCTCACCAAACTCCACCGATTCCAGAGAAGGACAGTTGGATAATATAGCCGACCCCATTTCTTTCACTGATCCCGGTATATAGACCTCTTTGAGAGCTATGCACATCATGAACGCACCGTCTCCTATCGCCTCTATTCCTTCGTTGAGCACCAGCTTCTCCAGCATGGTGCATCCGAGAAACGCCTGTTTGTTTGATATGGTGCGAAGCGTGGAGGGGAAGACAATCTCCTTGACCGACGTGCAGTACATGAAAGCCATATTGTCAATCGTCTCAAGCGAGGTTCCGAAATCTATGTCAGTAATCTGCCTTCCGCTATAGAATGCCGACTGGCCTACATATCTGGCATTCGAGAGCTTCACGGTCTTTATCGACGACATGTTGTAGAACGCATATTCATCGATATTCTCAACACTTTCGGGAATAACCACATCCTCGATGTTCAGACCCTGGAGAAGGGTCTTGCCGTCGATGGTGCAGAGAAATTTGTTGTAGACCGCGTAGTGTTTGTTTCCTTCCGCAACTTTGAATTCCGCAAGTTTCGGATTGGAGGTGAAAGCCCGCTGTCCGATTTCGGTCACACTCGCAGGTATGGTGATTTCAGTGAAACGGCACACATTGAACGCCCCAACGCCGATCACCTCGAGACCTTCATTGAGGGTAACAGACGCCAGAAGACTGTTGTTTCGCATCGAGTTGTCTTTGATGACACGGGTTGTGGCGGGAGTGGCATACTCGGTCACCATGTTTCCGATCGGATAGCTGATAAGAGTCTCGACATTTTTGTCGAAAAGCACACCGTCGACAACCGCGAAATTGGGGGCGTCTTCTGAAATGGTGAATGCGGAGAGAGCCGGACAGCATCCCCACGGATTGCCGCCCAATGTCACAAGCGTCGAAGGCAGATTGACCTCTGTGGTCATATTGTTTGACCAGAAAGCATATGAGCCGATTGACTCAAGTCCTTCGGGAAGCGCAGGTGCAAGCAGCTTCTTGCAGTTGTAGAACGCCTGGTCACCGACAGTCTTGAGAGAAGCCGGCAATGTTGCCGACTCAAGAGTCTGGCATCCGTAGAATGACTGGTTTCCGACCGAGACGACTTTGTCGCCGATTTCCACTTTCTGAAGGAGCGCATTGTTTATACACGCACCGTCAGCGACAGCCACGACATCGTATGTGTCTCCATTATAAGAGATCACATCGGGAACGACAAGCTCCGTGATGCCTGTCGATGCTTCCACCCGGGCCAGTGCGGCAGTGCCGGAAGAGGTATCAACGTTATACACAATCCCTTCAGGCGTGGTGTAGCCGACAACTTCAGCCGACACAGGAGACACACAAACGGCCGCCATTGCAAACATGACGGGGGCAAGTAGTTTGTTCTTCATATAAAACTCACGAGGTTCTGTAATGATTGTCAATTCTGACGGCCAAGTCAAAAAAGCCGTATTATATCTGTATTCCTATTGATGCAGAACCTCACATACATCGACAGTATACAACATAATGCCGCCAAGATAAGCATTCGCCCTCACATTTACAACATTTTTGATTAAAAAAATTAAAATATGTAAAAAAATAATTGAGAAAACAGATACAGACAGAAGCTCCATGTGCCGCATATCGTCAGGCGTCGGCTTTTCTGATGCCGGAAACGCGTGTCAGACTGAGCGTGCCGGCACAGAGGGAGAGAGCGGCCGAGACGCCAAGACAGATGTCTACCGCCGCAGTCTGGCCTGCCGTTGTGGCGAATACGACTGTCACAAGCGTCGCGCCGAGGGTCTGTCCGACAAGTCTGGCAGTGCTTTGCATGCCACCCGCACTTCCGGTACGCTCAGCCGGCGTCGCGAGGACCATTACAATGTTATTCGGTGTCTGGAAAAGGCCGAAGCCGATTCCGCACAGAGCCATGCGCCAGACAATGTCAGTCACAGACGCGTCCGGCTGCGGAAGCAAAAAAAGTGAAACCACACCAACGGCGAACAATGCCATGCCAACGGCCGCAATCACCCCAGGATTGCGGCGTTCGACCAAACGCGCCGCCAGCGGAGCCATGACCATCGTGGCCAGCGGCCACGGCGTCATAAGCAGTCCGGTCGCGATCTCGCTGAATCCAAGATCGTTGAGAAACATGAACGGAAGAGATATCATGGCAAGATTCTGAGCGATAAAGGAGCATACCGAAGTTGCGATACTAAGCGAATACAGCCGGATGCCGAACAGATCGACCGGAAGCATCGGCGAAGGTCTGCCGAACTGGCGGCGCACATAATACACCCCCGCAGCAAGAGCCGCAATAAAAAGTATGACACATGTCAAGTCGCCGCCACTGCGCGAGATACTTCCGAGCGAATAAAACATAAGACCGAACACAACCGCGTTGCAGATGCCGCTTATCCAGTCGAAAGCAGGCTTGCCATATCTTGGAGGATTGTGTGGAAGAAGCCGCTTGCCGATGATGAAAGCAATTATGCCGAACGGAATGTTGATAAGGAAAAGCCAGTGCCACGAGGCTACGGACAGAATGCAGCCCGCTAGCGTCGGGCCGGCAGCCGTGGCGATGGCTATCACCATGGCATTGAGAGCAAGTCCGCGGCCAAGTATCTCGCGAGGATAGATCAGACGCGTCAATGCTATGTTGACGCTCATCACGAAAGCCGCACCGATGCCCTGGAGCGCGCGTGCCGTCAGTATAAGCGCCAACCCGCCCGACATGGCGCAGAATCCCGACGAAAGCGTGAAGACCACAACGCCTATGAGATAATTGCGCCGGTAACTGTACAAGTCGCCCAATGACGAAAGCGGCAGCAGCAGCATCGTTATCATAAGCTGATAGACCGTGACTATCCAGACAGCCGATGAATCGGCTATGCCTAAATCCACAGCGAGAACCGGGAGCGCCACGTTCACCAGCGTTCCGTCGAGAACCGTCATCACCAGAACCATAAGAATGGAGAATATGGCGGCATGACTGCGTAACGGGAATTTGTCCATGACAGAGAAATTTACACAAATTTAAGAAAAAAAGGAGGTCTACAGGTAAATTCGACAGAAAAAGAAGTCATTTAGAGGTTGTTTAAAAACGATTGTTAACGGAAGTTAGTTTGCGTAGGGAAATCACAACCGCAGCGACCATGAGC
>VSPN01000062.1 GCA_009775355.1 Muribaculaceae bacterium | reverse complement strand
CAAGTGGGACCACCTCTTAAAAATCAAGCAGTTACGAAACCAACCGTAGCTGCTTTTTCTTTTGCCTTGAACACAAATCTGAACACAACTCCGCGCCAACTCATTGCAGGGCCCTATGGCATACACCTGTGTTCATGCCCTTGTGTTCAAATTTTGGGGTCAGACTATGGCTGGGGAAAAAGAAAAACTAAGGAGAATCATTTTCTTTTGCCCAGCCTATATTTATAGGTTTAGGTTTGTCCGGGCATATATAAAGCCCGAACCAAACCAAAACCAAACGTTGGGAAATGTAGTCTTGACTATTAGAACCGATATTGAATAGAGGCGAGTATGCTACGCGGGCGTATCCGGAAGTGGTGCTCAGAGCGTGAGAGTGTGCCGTAGTTGACGTACTCGTAGCTACGCCGGTTGAGCACATTGTTGGCGATGAGCGACAGACGGACTTTGTTGTTGAGCCTCCATACAGCCGAGGCATCAAGCAGTACGAGGTTGGCGGTGTTACCTTCTGGGAAACGGGTCAGGAAATGCTCTGCTCCGACAGTGAATTGTACAATATCGTTTGGGATTATGGTGGTAAAAATATTTTGCCGGAATGTATGGTAATCGTTGGCTTCACCGTCGATTTTCAGCTTTGAGAATCCGTAGCTTGCCTCGTAGTTTGCGGAAAGCCATTTTGTCAGGCTTCCCTTGAAGTATGGCTTTACGCCGGCAGCAATTTGGTGGTAAGGAATCATGGCATTGTCGCGCATTGATGATGCTGATGCGGTCGAGGCATCGACATCGCATCCGACCACCATTTTACTGTGTCCAAGGCCTTTACTGAATCCCCCCTTAACATACCACGAGTTGCTGTCGCTCAATCGGTCGGCGTATGTGGAGATTATAAAGTCGTCGATGAACAACTGGTTTGACATTATTGAGCTGCGGCTATGATTATAAGTGGCAGAGAGATTGAAAAACATCGACTTCAGCGGATTGCGGTAACGATAAGAGAGCGTTGCCGCAACGTTCTGTGAATACTTGTCGGGATTATCGGCAATGAACAGATTTCGGTAGTCGGAAAGTACCGGAGCTGTAATGTTCAGATAAGGTTGCGGAGAACCGAGGCTATAGGTCACTGAACCGGAAATATCTGATTTTGCGGTCAATTGCCGCTTGACATACAGACGCGGAGATGCGTTGATGTAATCATGCTGACCGGAGACAGAGTAATGTAACCATTTCAAGGGCATAGTCAACGAGGCTCGCCATCCATTACGCTCGTAATCGACCTGCGGAGTGGCATAAAGATTAGACAGGAATGCCTCGTGTATTCCGTCGTTGTCAAAATCGCCAAGTCCTGAAAGTGTGCTGTTGATACGGTGCCAGTCGAGGTCGAGTCCGCCGGAGACGTAATACTTCCAAAAGCGTGTCATCTTTCCGAATTTGGTTTCCGTGGTGCTTCTGAAATCTGTGGTGCCGATGCTCTGCACCGCATCTTCGTCACCTACCACTAACAATCGGTCAGGACGATACACAAATGTGTTGCGTGAGATAAGGGTGAAGAGCTTCTTCTCATTTCGCTTCACAAGTTTCAGATCATTATTCGCAGAAAAACTCTTGCGGTCAACGCGCTGGGCGAGGTCAGACGAGCCTGTTATTGCGGAGTTTGATTTATCCCAAAGCCCGGTGACTGAGAATTTTTCCTTCAGGAAATAGCCGCGTTTGTTTGTCTGGCTGTAGAACTGTGCAGACAGGTCATGTGTCTGCGTCCGCTGTGAATTGTTCTGCACAAACTGAGGAATCTGGTTACTGAAATAATCTGTAGTCACTCCGGAATTGTAGCCAAGGCGGTCGCCCATATAGTTGAGGTTAAGTCGCATTGAGGTATCACCCTTCTTCCATGCTGTTATAGCGTTTGCGAGCCATGATAGATTGTCGCGTGTGCGCTTCTCCGTCAGAGGCGCGTTTACAATATCGGCGGATATATACTCCGGCCAGAGATTTGAGATATAATCTGATGAGAACATATCGTCGAAATCGTGTTCCTGTATCTCATTGGCAGGATTCCAGCCGGTATTGTCGGCTTTGAGAGTGATGATGTTCTGCGTCTTCGGCCCGATACGCATTGTGTAGAGCGAGCCATTGTAAAGAAGCGGCTGAACTCCGGCAGTTGCCTGTGCCACTCCTACCCATCGGCTTCGGGCATCCTCTTTCAGTTTAAGGTTGATACCTGCCTCCTCGGGAAATTCAATCCCTTCGAGAGCCTTGACCGGCTGATGGTTCTCCATCACCTCCACCGAAGCCACGTCCTTATATGAGATGTTGTTGGTCGCAAGTCCGTATTGCCCTCCTATGAAGTCGTTGCCGTCAAGATAGAACTTGTTGATGGGCTTTCCCTGATACTTTATTGTTCCGTCTTCTTCCACCTTGATGCCGGGCAATCGTTTGATGACATCGATAATCGCATTGTCCTTTGCATTGGCATATTTGGCGACATTGAACACCAATGTATCACCTTTGGCATATATGTCGGGAGCCTCTACTATCACGTCATTGAGTTGCGTGGCTTTAGGTCTGAGACGGACACAAGAAAAGTCTGCTGTTATGGGTAGAGACGCAGATTCGTAACCCATGAAGCGGAATGATACTGAGTCGGCTCCCTCTTTCGGGTTGATTACAAAGCATCCTTCTTTATCTGTAGAGGTAAATGCCCCTTTTGATTTCACAATACACCCGACTACCGGCTCATCTGTGTCTGCGTCAACAACTCTGCCGCGCAGTCCGTCCGGGTCTGCTGCCGAAGCCGACAGCAGACCGAGGAGGAAGCAAAGTATGAAAAAACTGTATCTGTTCATTTTCTCCAATCAAGTTCGAGATAGTCATAGGAAAGCTCTATTGGGTCGTAAGCACCGGCCAGAGGATTGCCATTGGCATCGAGAACTGTTACATGCTCACCGGTTGTTGCTTCGTAATAAGCGTAGGTGTTCGTATCCCATTGGTGTTTGGTGTCGTAATATCCCTTGCGGTCAGTTTTATTGAACGGCACTTTGTAAATGGTGATGGGTCGGTCGGCTTTCGACTTGATGCCGATGCACTCGAATGTGTAGTGTCCATCTTCATCAGAGGCTTTCATGATGAGTCCGGGGAGACCGTGAAGTTTCCACGGACCATCCATCAACGGAATATCCTCGGTGTAAAATACAGTCCACTCGCGTCCTCGGAAATTGCACCGCGCGCCCTGACATTCGTAGCCGAGCACAGTGGTCACCGAATCGGTCAGCTCCCAGTCAAGACGGGGCATCTCCTCATCGTAGCGAAACCAATCCATGCATATTTTCTCGGTATGGGTGAGACGACCGGCAGGATAGTTCTTAAAGATGGTCATGAACTCACCTGTGCTGAGTTTGCCCTCTATGGCGGCGTCTGCAATCTGCTCCTGAGTGGAGCGCATGAGGATGGAATCTACCGTAAGGTTCTTGTAGCTTGAGAACTTTGAGAGACCGTCCGGTCCAATCTGAAGCAGCATATTGTCGCTGTCAAAATCCTCCGCGAGAGAGTGTGTCGTGTCCACGCAGCAACGGTAGTTGTAGACAAACTCCATATTTTCAGGAGCGAGAGTCTCGGTCTCAGGCACTGATGCCTGGAAGATACTCATTTGCCGGCGACGTATTTTACCGGAAGCGATTGTCGCAGTGACGGCCACAAGGGCGAGAATCAAAAATATTTTTTTCATATCGTTTGAGTTTTTGTTGTTTCTGATTGACGCTGCAAAGTTAGCCCGGCTTCTGCCGTCGCGACGAAAATAATCATTACTCAAACATTAGGGAATTATTACTAAATTATTACTGTCAGACAAATAGTCTGATAGAGTGTCTTCGTGACCGATGATAATTTCGTAATTTTGCATTATGGAAAAACGGATTAAGACGCTATATATAGTCACAATAGCAGCCATCACGGCTTTCCTTGGAATGCAGATGTATTGGCTCTATGGCAGGTATGAGTTTTCGCTACGTGAATATGAACACCATACGGAAGCTGTTATTGCTGATGTCATAGTCGAGTATAACAAGGAAAGGGACAAAAAAGGAACCGGCGACATCAATACGTCTTATAGCATGAGCCACGGTGTCGACTCTGCCGGAAATACGTCACGAAAGGTTACAGTATCATCTTCTTTTAACGGGCGAAAACTATTAGGCATTGATGAAGAACGTAATCTTACGGATGAGGAAAAAGAACGACTGGCAGAAATTGTTTCAGACAGTCTCCAACGGATTGAGGAGAAAAAACTATCTATAGACGCATCAACGGCACCATCGGATGGTGCCGCATGGGCTGCAATGCGAAATTTTGAATTGGAAGTTCAATCTCCATTTACCATTCAGGGGCTCGACTCCTTATTGAAGAAAGAAAATATCAATGCTGTACTCTCGCTGACTACAACCGACAGCATTATGTGGAAATCGGCCATGTACGGTCATAAATCCTTTGTCTATCCACATTTTCAGATTATCAGCCCTTATTCAGAACTTGAACGCAAGGCCGTTATAATCGATTGCAAGATTCCTACTGCCGACATTGTCAGAGAGATGGGATGGACTCTTGTACTTGCTTTCGTATTATCAATATTACTCATCCTTTGCCTAATATGGCAAATCAAGACAATAATCAGGCTGTCACGTCTTGACAATATGCGCAATAGCTTCATAACTACAATGATTCACGAGCTGAAACGACCGATATCGACTTTGAAAATGTGCGTGTCAGGATTGGATAATAAGCAAATGGTGGATGACCCAGAAATACGGAAGGTATTATTGTCGGAAACGCGAACAGCCCTTGACAATCTATCTGCCTATTTCTCTAAGTTACGCGACATCACTTTCAATAACGTGGAACAGATTCCGCTGAATATCCAAAGCGTTAACCTGCATGATTTGTTTGACACAGTGGCTGCTGCCACAATAAGACCGTCAGGGAAAGATGTGGTTGTTCATAATGAGATTGCATCTGATATTGTTGTCTCTGCCGACCGTTCGCATTTTTATAATATACTCAATAATCTTGTGGAGAATGCCGTTAAATATTCTGGGGATTCGGTGGAAATCAAGGCATCTGCAAATGCGGATAAAGGAGAGGTAGTGCTTAGTATCAGCGATAACGGCAATGGCATACCGTCCGGCGACCTAAAGCATATATTCCAGCGGTTCTTTCGCGGAAAGGCTTCCGTCGGAGAGCAACCCGGTATGGGACTTGGTCTGGCATATGTGAAGTTGCTTGTTGAGGCTCACGGTGGTGAAATTTCAGCAGAAAGCACCTTAGGACAAGGAACATGTTTCACAATTAAACTGCCGCAATGATGAAAACGATAAAGATTCTCTTAGTTGATGATGACCTCAAGAACTCGATGTTGCTCAAACGATTCATTGAGGCAGAAGGTTATGAGGTAATATATGCCAACAACGTTAAGGTAGGATTGGAAATGTATCGTGAAATACATCCGGATCTCATTTTGCTCGACATAAATATGCCCGAACTTGATGGTTTTGAGATGGCAAGAATCATACGTGAGAATGACAAACGTGTGATTATATTCTTTTTAACTGACCGTACCGACAAGGTTGACCGGCTTCATGGTTTTTCACTAAAAGGGAATGACTATATCCCTAAACCCTTCTATCCAGAAGAACTGATAGCCAAAATTGGCGAGAGATTTGAGAGCATGACCGTGAATCAGGATGTCGAGTATCAGTTGGGAGATACTGTTTTCCGTCCGAATCTTTCCTCGCTGACCTACAGGGGCGAGACACACTCGCTGTCGGTGCGTCAGACAGAAATCCTTCAGATGCTCGTCGAAAACCTTGGCAAACCTGTTGAACGCGACACCATTCTAGAAAAGATATGGGGTGACGCAAGTTACTCTAACTCTCTTGCACTTAATGTGCAGATAACATATATCCGCCGCCTTATTACAGACCCTCGTGTCACAATCACATCTATCAAAAAGAAAGGATATATCTTGTCTGTTATTCCACAGTAAAAAAATGAGAAAGCTACTATTTGTTGTTTTTATCATAAGCCCATTATTCATTTTTGCGAAGGGCATAGAAGAGAAAACGCACCATCGCGTAGGATTCAACGGCGCAGTGACATCGTCCGATTCGTGGCAGCTTGAGTTCTCATATCATTATATGTTCAACAGACACATCGGTTTGGGTGGCTCTGTCGGCTCATGGGAAGTCTGGTATGAGGACGGTTGGGCATCGGGCAAAAGTTGGAACATTGACGAGGACGATAACAAGCCGTGGAATTTATATATACGACCATCTGTCCTTTTGAAAACTCCTGCCTTGAAATATCGTGCATGTTCCTGGTCTATCTTTGCAGAACCGGGAGTAATGCTTAATATTCCCTATCAGCGTGTCTGCATCGAATCCACTCATAACTGGCCCGCTACAGAATATTACTATATCAGCACAACCAAAGGTCAATGGCTAGCTCTGGATTTACGCATAGGAGTAAGTCTTGATATGGGACAATGCGGTATAAGTGCAGGTTATATGATGTCTAACCTCGATGTGTACAGCCAGTATCGACATTTGTCTTACAATGGAGTTTCTTTTGAAAAATTCTACCCAAAGAAAACCTTTATGCAGGGAGCCTATATTTCCTGTTCATATAGTTTCTGAGGAAACAGCTTAATCATACAAACAAAGACAGGCAACCCCGGCAGTGATTGTCGAGGTTGCCTGTCTTGCTGATGAGTGGATTATTTCTCCGTCGGGTTGAAATAGAGGAAGGTTTCTTCTATGTGTCGGTCTTTTTGATCCCAGGATTTATATTTACATTTGCCTTATGAGGACATCAGATATATTCAGGGAATATGTATGGCTTGTCAAAACTATTTGGCAGGCCGGTAAGATTACGCTTGAAGATTTATCGGATCGCTGGGAAAGAAGTGAGTTGAACAATGGTTCACCGATGCCCCGGTCCACCTTCAATCGCCACCGCTAGGCGGTACAGGAAATCTTTGGAATAGACATTGAATGTGACCGTTCAAACGGAAATGTCTATTATATAGCGAACGCTGACAGTCTCGGCTCTGTAATGAACTGGATGGTATCGTCGCTCGCGGTCAACAATATGATAACAGAAAGCCGCTCGATTCAGAATCGAATACTGCTCGAACCTATTCCATTTGCTGGAGATACATTGCAGACCATAATCGAGGCGATGAAAGAAAACCGACAGATAGAACTCACATATCAGGGATATGGTAAGTCTGAACGGAATTATCTGATCGAGCCTTACTGCATACGTCTTTACAAACAACGATGGTATCTTCTTGGGCATTTTGACGATAAATTCAGATTATTCTCATTTGACCGAATTGTCAAGGTGAGCGCATCAGAACTAAAATTCAAAATGCCTAAAGATTTTGATTGTGAGGCATATTTCGATGAGTATTTTGGAATGATGACCGACTCACGCGTAAAACCCGAGAGAGTCATTCTCCGGGCGCATGGTCAGGAACGCTATTATCTGCGTGACCTCCCGTTACATCATACACAGCATGAAATCAGTTCGACGGAAGATACTATTGATTTTGAGCTATATCTCCGTCCAACCACTGATTTTCTTGCCGCAATATTCTCCCGTGCTGGATGGATAGAGATAATATTCCCGCAACATCTAAAAGACGAATTACTCGGATGGAGTCGGGCCATGCCTACGCGACTTGACAATGATAGTTCAACTCTCCCTCAATGGGACTCCTGAATTTGTTTTAATCATCACAACTGTCAAGTCCGAGCTGAATTGTTTCGTCATCTTCATTGATGGCAAAGCACTCAGGACGAGGCGGTATGCGCTTTATGAACTTTGCGGGATTACCTGCCACGATAGTATCAGCTGGCACGTCCCTGGTTACGACGCTTGCCGCTCCGACCACGGCATTGTCGCCAATTGTGACACCGGGTAGTATTGTGGCTCCGGCGCCAATCCATGCGTTTTTGCCGATGTGAACAGGCTTACAGGTTATGACCTGTCGCTCATATAGGTCATGATTGTTGGATATGAGCTGAACGTTGGCGGCTATCTGAGCACCGTCATCGATTGTTATGCCTCCGGCTGACATCATCAGACATCCGGGCATTACCACTACGTTTCTGCCAATCTTGACCATGTGGGGTCTGACGGCTGTAAGTGGGGCTATGACTCTGCTGCCTTCTCCCATCGAGGGGAAAATACGGTGCATCAACTCATCATATTCGGTTGTCCCCGGCATGGTGTGATTGAACCTGAATATGAGTTGTGCATGTTCGTTGGCAAGAGCCAATTCTTCGGGAGTCTGTTTTGTTACGTCTATTCTGATTTCTTCCATTACTTCCTTAGTTTGTTGATTATTGCAATAGCGAAATGAACGAATATGCCATAAACCAGAGTTGCCAACAGAACCATACCTTCATTGATTATGATGATGTGTGACAAAGGCATAGGACATTCCGGTCGTGCCTGATGGAATGCCGCGACAATGGCACACACCGAGAGGACTATGAAAACAACTATCATCGACAGCGGCGCGAATCCAAGTTTATATCTGCCTATCTGAATCATCTGAATATTTTGACTCGGCCAAAGAGATTGCCACGTTTAACCTGCTTTCGATAACACATATAGAACTTTGCGCATAGTGCTGTTATAATGATGGAGGATAAAAGGTTCCACCATTCAACCGAACCATCCACAATGCGTACCGCTCGGTCAATCACGGTCAATCCTGACATGATAGTTAACGTCAGCCATATATTTCGTTTTACTCGATTGCTCAGCATAATATTTCAATATTGGGATTGATAGATTTAAGCTGTGTCATGAATCCATCACGGTCTTTCGGAGAGATTTCAATCGGAGCATAGCTTTTCAACACCGAGCGGTCTGTGAAACTTATCGAGACTCGAAGGTGTGACATGCCGGCTGTAGCGAGATAACCGGAGGTTTTCTTAACGTCCTTGATTTTGGATATTGGCAGACGTGTAGGTCTGAAGAACTGATAAATCACGATGTCTTCACCGTCTATTTCATACCAGCAACCGAACATAAGCCAAGCATAGAGCAAAGTCATACCTCCGCAAACAAAAACGACATACCACCATGACATGCCGATAGCCGATAGCCATATAACAGCGAGAAAGCCTACTGTCACAAGCCAGACCCACCAGTCGATTTTAGAACGATAAACAGTCTTTTTCATATTTTCCTGCTTAACCGTTCACAATCCATTCCTCTGCCGGAGATTCCCTTTCCGCATAGCTGCCGCAAGGCATATCTTTCAGCAGACCGACCGAATGGTCAAGTTC
>VSPN01000061.1 GCA_009775355.1 Muribaculaceae bacterium | reverse complement strand
GATTTCAACAATACTTCTGCGTCCGACTTATACCCCAAAATTCGATGTTTTCAAATTTTTGTCATGTACTTAAATATTAACTTAATACCTTAAATTATGAAAAAACAAGCAATCTTGTTGTTTTCTACGCTCATGTGCATGTTCGCTTTCATGAGTTGCAGCAACGAACAGCCGGTTCATCTGGAGATGGACATGGATATAAACCCCAGCGGTAATCGTTTCAGATGAGAATGTCGATTTATCAGCAAGCATTATTTTGATTGTAAAAGACAATTATTTTAATAAAAAAATTGCAAATATCAAAATAAAACAGTTATTTTGCAATCGAATGTATTGTGATTTCTATGGTGGGTTAACAACCTGTATTACATAGTGCACATATTGAAATATATTACAGTGGAAATTCTCCCATAACCAGTATGCCTGCAGATAAAGTATCGACCAATAATAACAATAACAAAAATGTCTGACATGAAAATTAACAAGAATCTTACGATTGCCGCATGTGCGGTCTTGTCTTTCTCTCTTGCTTCATGCGACAAAGATGACAATGGCGGTGCTTCAAACGCAAGCACGCCTGTGGCAGTGGAACTTCCTGAAGGCACCCGGGCCATAACTGAGTCTGCAAATGATTTCTCTTTTAGACTCTTCCGCGAGTATGTTGTCTCCGGAGCATCAAATGTAGTGATATCCCCTTTCAATGTGATGTCGACTCTGACCATGCTTGCCAACGGAGACAACGACGAATCGCGTGACGAGATACTGCGTGTGCTCGACAGCGGGACCGGCGATGCGGGTCTGCGCAACCTTACGGCATACTGTAACTCTCTCTTTACGCAGCTTCCGAAAGTGGACCGCTCTGTCAACCTGCGTTTTGCCAATTCATTCTGGTATGCGCCCGGAGTGACACTCGACGCTTCGTTCGAGAGTACCCTATCCGAACAGTTCTCTGCGGAGTTTATCAATAAGTCTATAGGAGGAACTGATGGTATGACGGCGGTAAACGACTGGGTAAAAGTCAATACCAACGGTGCTCTCACGCAGATTCTTGACGCGCCGCTCGACGAAAATGCCAAGGCGGCATTGCTCGACGCAGTCTATTTCAAGGGTATGTGGAAAGACCGTTTTGACAAGTCTCATACGGCTTCGGCAACGTTCCATAATATCGACGGAAGCGATTCAGACGTCAAGTTTATGGTGCGCGAGGGTGAATACTCTTACACTCCCCTTGACGACATGAGAGCGATAAGCCTTCCTTATGGCAACGGCAACTTCAAGATGACTGTCATATTGCCTGAGGGCGGCAACGATCTCCGCACTCTCGCATCGACAATAAGCAGCGAGACTATCGCCGATATCGAGCAGAAATCCTCATATGCCACAGTGAAACTTTATCTGCCGAAATTCGAGTGTGGTTCAAACGAAAATATTCTCTCATATCTGCAGAACCTTGGTGTGAGTCGTCTGTTTGATGCTACGTCCGGTATGAATTCCATATTTGCTTCGGGCAATTACTTTGCCGGGATGTTCAGACATGCCGTCAGCGTGAGAGTTGACGAGGATGGAAGCGAGGGCGCTTCGTCAAGTATTGTACCCGGAGGATTCACCTCGCCTGGTTACAATGCAGGAGAAATGAAGGTGGATCGCCCCTTCATGTTTGTCATCTCTGAGACAACCACAAAGGCAATTCTCTTTGTGGGACAGATCACGAATCTATGATAAATCCTGCATTCCCGCGATATCTGTCGCGGGAATGCATATTACACATTCATGAAGTCTCCGTAATCCGAGTGGTTGTCATGACAGTCACGAGTTGGTGTTCATGAAATAATTGTTTATAATTACAAACAACTTAAGCAATATGAAACAAGTCTTAGTTATATCGATGTTTCTAATAGCATTGATAATGAGTGGATGCTCAGTCGAAGAACCTGTGGCCGAGAGCGGAAAACAGCCTGCTCAGACCGATCCCAACTATGTGAGTCTCAATGAGGCTTTAAATGCTGCGGAATCTTATTTTTCAGGAATATACGGATCAAAAACTCGATCGAGCCGTAAGATTTCAAATGTAGAAGTATACAATTTGAGAAAAACTAGAGGAAGTCTGGATGAATATGGGTATTATGTCGTAAATTACGAAGATGATGGCGGATTTGCATTGTTGTCAGCAGATCGTCGACGCAATGCGGTATATGCCATATCTGATGAAGGATCGATAAGTCTTTCAGATACACTTTATAATGAGGGCCTCAGTTGGTATCTAAATGAGTTTCTTCCTAAGCAAGGGGCGTCAGACAGGCTTATTGTCATGCCAGATACAACTAAAATGATTCCCATTACAGGAGACAAGTATTTCTATTATACAACGTGTGCGCCTCTATTGAATGGGTTTATGCGAAAATTCAATCAAACATCTCCATACAATAAGTACTGTTTTACCAAAGATGGACAAAAGGCAATGGTAGGCTGTCTTCCGGTGGCGGTGGGTACATTTATAGGATACAATAAATGGCCGAATCAATTGGCAGGCTATAATTTCAACTGGGATGAAATGTATGGTAATTCGACCCACGACAGTTGGTATCGCCTACTTGAAATAGTCGGCAGGTCTGAATATCTCAATGCTCAATACGGCATTTATGCAACTTATGCCTATATGCATACTGCTAAAAATATGCTTGCAAAAATCGGGTATGAGAATGTAAGGTATCGTACATTTAACGAAGACGATGCTTTCAATGAATTGAAAAACAGTCGCCTGTTGATATTGTATGGAGAACGATCCACCGGTGCTCACGCGTGGGTGGTTGATGGATCTTCCAGACGGGCTACAGAACTTGCATTACCATCAATTGAAGCGGGCCATCCTGTTTACAGATACGAGGATTTTTATCATTGTGTGTGGGGATGGGGAGGTCAATCCAATGGCTATTTCCTCTATAATAATAAATTGGGAGGTGTAGCTCATGAATATGATCCAGATACAAATGCTGCCGGACATGTTTACGAAAATCTTAAAATACTGTCCGGAGAGAAGAAGTAGGACAATCTAAATCTGCAAATATGAAAAAGTATTTTATTGCTTTGTCGTTATGTGTCGGCTTGATGTTTGGCGCATGCTCTTCCGAAACGGCAGAAGAACCCGGCGTCAATGAGAACACAGGTAATGTAAGTGATCCCTCGGATGACGATGCCGGCGAGATAACTCCTTTCACAGTCATCGAATTGAATGGTGAGACGCGTGCCGCTGCCGTGCTGAACAATTCTTTCGCATTCAATCTGCTTGACAAAGTCAGGAACTCGCAAGAAAATGTGGTTGTGTCTCCATTAAGTGTCTTCTCGTTGCTCGGCATGATGGCCAACGGAGATGACGGAGTGACACGCGATGAAATTCTGTCGGTGATAGGAGGGTCGTCTGCAGTAAGTCTTGATGCGATCAATTCTTATTCGGAGACCATGCTTGAGAATCTCCCCATCGTCGACCGCCGGTCGAAGTGTGATGTCGGCAACTCGATCTGGCTTGCGCCAGGAATGAGTTTGATCTCTGATTTTTCAACCGCAGCCTCCGGGTTCTACAAAGCGCAGGTGTTCGGTACGAGTCCGGCTGGTGAAAACGGCCTTGATAACATCAACAACTGGATAGAATCAAGTACAGACGGACAGATCAGGAACTTCCTTTCTTTTCCGCTCGACGGACCTTTCGCTCTGGTCAACACTCTATGTTTTAAATCGGGCTGGGCTGTCGCGTTTGATGAAAGTCTGGATACTCGTTCGGATTTCACTTGTGCCGACGGGGCGCTTGTGAAAACTAAATTCATGAATAACCGCCTGATGGCAAATTATCTTGAAGATGCCGACAATGCAGGAGTGGAGCTGATGCTCGGCAATGGTAATTATTCAATATCATTCATAATGCCGAAAGAAAATAATGGCACTCCGTTTGTGGACAGCCGGCAATTTGAGTCCATGCTTGCTGGTGCACGGCTGACGGACATAAGATTGAGTCTGCCGGCGTTTGAGACTTCTTATCGTGGCAATCTCCGTCTTGCGCTCCAGTCGATGGGCCTTGTCGATTCTAAATTGAACAAGTCTGTTGAAAACGATGTCATTCTTCTCAATATGATATTGCATGGTGTCAGCTTAAGTGTCGATAATGGCGGTGTGTCGGGGGCTGCCGCCACATTGGGTGGAATGGCTATAGACAGCGGAGTGGAATCGGCAGAAACGCTGAGGCTTGAATTCGACCGTCCTTTCATGTTTGTGGTGCGTGAGACGTCGACCAACACCATACTGTTCACAGGTTGTCAGAACAGATTCTGACAGAGCTGCATCTTGTGATTGATTACGGGACTTCGTAGCCTGTAAACATAAACTAAGATTTATCGATGCTTGTTGTCGCGGCATATGCCCTGACAACAGGCGTCTTTGTCTTTGTATGCGGCGGAAGAATGATGCCGGTGTCAAGATGATGTCATGAGCCATTTTATGGTGTGCTCTGTAAACAAAACGGCGTGGCGGCGGGTTATTCTGATACAGACAATAAATTGTAAAGCTATTCTAAGATGAGACACTTTCGAAGACACTTATTGACCATCGCGCTGCTGGCGGGCGTCTGTCTGACTTCAGCGGCCGTATCGTTCTCCGCGATGACCGTGGAGGAGGTTTCAGCACTTCTTTCCCAAGCCGGACAGGCAGCAGGACACGCGTCCGTATCCGCGAAGGATACCGCCGTCGTGCTTCTGCCGGTCGAGCTGACAGCCGAAGATCTGGTCTCGAAGGTCTATGGCGTGGTCGATCCCGGTGTCTCGAAAGATGAATGCGTCAGGAAGTCGTGCGAACTGCTGAGGCTTACGCCAGAGGATGACAGCGGCGCGCTGTGGCTGGAGACTGCAGGGGGTTATGGCGTGAATTATTACGGCATGATCCCCGACGTCAGTGCCATGGCACGCTTCGGCGACGAAAAGGTGAGCGACTTCGGTTATTTCTTCCTCTTTCCCTACAGTGCCGGCGACAGGCAGAGCGGCATACGGGGACAGACCGATTTCTGTGCGTCGCTGCTTCAGGAGATGACCGACATCGGTCTGTCGATGGATCTCAACACTGAGACCGACGATCTGTTTGAGGCCGTGGGCGATTACAAGGGCAGTTTTGTCGACATCCGGCTGCTCGATGACAGAAAGGAAAACGGATCAGGGCGTTACATACTGATCCTGAGTGTCGAACCCGGCGCATTCACTCCGGCCGACGATATCACGGCCGATATCTGACAGAAAGCGCGGCTCCCTCCGACGGGGAGCCGCGCTTCTTATCTGGACTTGACGGTGCGGCCTGTCGGGCAAATGCACCGCGTCATACGGTCATGTTGTCGAGCGTCACTTGCCGAGGAGAGCCTTGACTGCGGCCTCAAGCTGGGCGTCGCGGCCGGCGAGTTCGTCGGCCGGATTGTTGTAGACCTCGATATCGGGGTTGAGCTGGCGGTTCTCAAGGACGTTGCCCTGCATGTCGACGCTTGTCACCTGCGGGATGCCGAACACGAGGTCCGGATCGATCTGAGTCTCCCACCACACGGCGGTCATGGTGCCCGGCACGGGCGCGCCTACGAGCTTGCCGATGCCGAGAGACTTGTAGGTGAACGGCGAACCGTGGGCATCGCTGTAGTTGCCTTCATTGGTAAGCATTACCGAGGGCTTGGTCCACTGCGAGAAGGGGTCGGAGCCGATGTAGCGGCCGCGGGGCTTGTAGTCGACATAGCGGCGTCCGCTCAGAAGCTGGGCGAGGTCGTTGTGAAGCCAGCCTCCGCCGTTCCAGCGGGTATCGACAACCACGGCCTCGGCGTTGCGGTATTTGCCGAGAAGACGGTCGTAGACGGCGCGGAAGCTCGGAGAGTTCATGCCCTCCACATGTACATAGGCGATGCGGCCTCCCGAGATCGAGTCTACATAAGCCTCGTTGCGTTCGATCCAGCGGTTGTAGAGCAGAGTGTTGAACTTGCCGGTGCTGATCGGTTTCACGGTCACGGTGTCGAGTTTGCCCGACGCCCTTCTGATCTCAAGACGGGTGTTGCGTCCGGCTTTCCCCTCAAGGAGGGGATAATAGTCTTTGCCCGCAAGAATCTTCTCGCCGTCGATGGCCGTGATCACGTCGCCCGCCTTGACGCCTGCTTTCTTTGAACCGAGCGGCGAACCGCCTACGACTTCCGTCACTTTAAGGCCGTCTCCATCAAAGTCCTGATCGTAGAACGCTCCCAGGCTCGCGGTCTGCATCTTCGCTCCGCGTCCGTAGTAGCGGCCTCCGGTGTGCGAGGCGTTCAGTTCGCCGAGTATCTCGCTCAGCAGGATGGCGAAGTCGTGTCCGTTGCTTATGTAGGGGAGGAAGTCGCGGTAGTGCGATGTGTAATAGTCCCAGTCAACGCCGTGGAGCGAGGCGTCGTAGAACTTGTCTTTGACCTGACGGGCCATGTGGTCGAATATGTACTCGCGCTCTGCCGCAGTGCTGCGGTCGTAGGGCGCGTCGAATTCGATCGGATCGGCGCTTCCCTTGGCGAGATCCACCTTCTGCATTCCCTTGCCGCTGATCACGAAGAGGTTGTCACCCTTTGCATCAGGCACAAGAGCTCCCGACACTCCCTTGAGGAGCATTTTCGATTCATCCTTGCGCAGGTCTCTGACATAGAGGTTGGCTCCACCCTCGGTGGCAGAAGCCGTGTAATATAGCTTGTCGCCTTTGGGAGAGAGCCAGTAGTCGCCGACAAATCCGCTCTGAGCCGTGAGCCGTGCCATGCGGTGGCGGCGGTTGTCAAAGTCGAGTTCGGCAGGTTTCCAGGTTTCTTTGTCGGCCTTCTTCTCTTTTTTGTTTTTCTTCTTGTCCTTGTCGTCGGAAGCTGCCTCGTTCTTCTCTTTTTCGGCTGCCTCGCGGAGTTCGGCCTCCTCTTCTGTCGAGTTCAGCTCGTCCCACGCATCGCTGTCAAGCGCCATAAGCACGATGTCTGACTGGTTGCCCCATGATCCGTGACTCTTCATGCCGTACTTGCCGGTCTCGTAAGTCACGGCGCGTCCGCCGAGCGCCCACTTTGGGTTGCCGTCGGCATATCCGCTTTCGGTAAGGTCTACGACTTTTGAACCGTCGGCCTTTACGGCTGCTATGTCGGTGTTGTTCCAGCCTCCGATGCCGATATAGCTTATCAGCAGCCATTCGCTGTCGGGGCTCCATTCGAAGGGCACGTCGCCGTCGGTATATGAATAGTTGAACTTGCCGTCGAGAGCCGTGTTGACGGCCTTTGTCTTGACGTCGATGACGCGCAGCGCGGTGCGGTCTTCAAGAAAAGCCACTTTCTTGCCGTCGGGACTGAATGCCGGCTGCTGGGCTACTCCCTCCCCCTTGTAGAGAGGTTTCTCGACGATTTCGGTGGCGTAGGCAAACCGCTTCTCGGCCGGATTCTTTATCTCGGCGGTAAAGAGCTGCCACTGGCCGTCGCGCTCGGAATCGTAGACGAGCGTGCGTCCGTCGGGAGAGAAAGACACCACGCGCTCCTGCGCCGGAGTGTCGGTGATGCGGCGTGTGGTCTTGTATTTGGTGTCGGTCACGTATACCTCGCCGCGGAGCACGAACGCCACTTCCTTGCCGTCGGGAGAGACGGCCATGCTGGAGGCGTTGCCGTTCTCGAACGATTTCACGACGTCGCTAACATACTGGTCGGCGTTGATCGTTATGTCAAGACGGCGGGGTTCGGCCCCGTCGCGGAGCGTGTAGATATCGCCGTCCCAGCTGAAGGTCATAAGGCCGTCGCGTGAGGCGGAGAGCGTTCTCACGGGGTGCTTCTCGAACGAAGTGAGGCGTCTCTTCGCGCCCTGCGCGCCTGCGGCATAGACATTGAGCGTGCCGTTCTCCTCGCTGAGATAGTAATATGACTTGCCGTCGGGAGCCCAGACGGGGCTGAGGTCGTGGCCGTTGAAGTCTGTGAGCTTGGTGTATCGTCCGTTCTCAAGCAGCCAGATGTCGGATGTGCCCGACGAACGCTCATGCTTGCGGTAGACGTCTTCAAGGCCTTTCTTGTCCTGATAGAGGATGCGTCCGTCGGCGGCCACGCTCACCGCTCCCATCGGAAGCGACGCGAAGAGGCGCGGACGTGCGCCGGGTTCGGTGATATCGACCGCGTAGGTGCGTGTAAGGCGTGTCGGATGGCGTGAAGTCTCGCGCGACGGGCCCTCGGATGTCTGGTAGAGGATGGTGCTGCCGTCGATGAATGCCAGCGGCGACTCGCTTCCCGATGATGTGGTGACGCGTCGCGGTGTGCCCCCTTTGGCGCACACGGCGTAGATGTCGGAGCTGCCTTCGCGGTCGGAAGAGAATACGATGGTCTTCGAGTCAGGACTCCATACGGGCGCGGTGTCGTAGGCCGGTCCGGAGGTGAGCTGTGTCGCGTCTCCGCCGGTGGCGGGCACGGTGAAGATGTCGCCTTTGTAGGTGAAGGCGATAGTCGAGCCGTCGGGCGAGATGGCCGTGTTGCGAAGCCAGCGCGGGCTTTCGGCCGATCCCGAGGCGGCGGCTGCCGCGATTGCGGCGCAGATCAGGATGTGTTTCATGCTATAAGTGGTTATGAAATCAGTTTCTGCCGCAAATATAGCATTTTTATTGTAGATTATCTCCCGACAGCCCTCTTTTTATTCACTTTTCGGAATCTCTGCGATCATATCTCCGCATGTCTTGCCTGTGACCGGGTGTCGCCACATCGGAGCAAGTTCGTTGAAGGGTTCGAGAAAGAACAGTCGTTCCGCAAGATGAGGGTGGGGCAGTGTGAGCGAGTCTGACTCGACAGTCATATCGTCGGCTGCCATGATGTCGATGTCGAGGATCCGGTCGGCGTATTCTCCTTCGGGGGTGCGGTGGGGTGTGGGGTTAAGGCGGCTCTCGATTTCCTTTATGTCGGCAAGGACTTCCTGAGGAGTGCGGTCGGTCACGATCATGACCGCAAGATTGGCGAAGGAGTGGGGGGAGACAAACCCCCAGGGTTTTGATTCCATGATCTTCGAGGTCTCGAAATAACCATATTTCTCTTCGAGAGCGCGGAGAGCGCGACTGATGTTGAGTTTGGTGTTGCCTAAGTTGGAGCCTATGTTGAGGAAATAGTGCATGGTTGTATGTTTTGCGAATGTTCTGTCGGTGCCGGATGTTACGTTGTCCGGTTGTTCTGTTGTTTGGTCTTCACGTGATCCGGATGTGAAGTCTTGTGCAAAAATAATCTAAAAAAGCGGTACTTCAAAGCACTGCCGAGGCAAAACGGACAAAAGTTGTCAGGCATTCATAAAGCTTTCTGAAAAAGTCTCTCTTGAAAATATGAAGCCATGTCTCCATGCATGCTTCCTGAACTGCTGACTGGGCTGTCAAATCTAATACCGGAGAAATTCAGGAGGTATGCAAGGCGACATGGCCTCACAAGAACGGATAATCGCAGACTATCCTTGACAATCATTATTCGATGCAAATATAAGAGGAATTTTGATTAATGTCAAATGTGGCCGGATGAACGTGGCGTCTCGGCAGTGGCTTGAAATCAAAACGAAAATCAAAACTGCAATCAGCGGCAGAGGTTTCTGTCAGCACGTTTTCAGCATCGATGTTCGTTTCAGCACATTTTCAGCACTACGTCGGCAAGGTTCGGGCGGATCTTTCTTCAAACGCGCACAAAACGCGCACACGGCTCGCACAAAACGAGCACAATTAACCCACACAAGCCGAAAAAGAAACCTACAAAAAGAGAATCAGACTCGGACGCCTCA
>VSPN01000060.1 GCA_009775355.1 Muribaculaceae bacterium | reverse complement strand
CTTTATGGCGCTAAAAATCAGACTGTTGCCGAGATTTTAACACTATAAAATTACTAAGAATTCATGACTTCGGATATAGTGTATTCAAAGAATTTCCCTACATCTATCATCGTTGACGCAATGCCATCGCTGCTTATCGCCTAAAATTTTGATGCGGTTGCCCTGGGAGCACGCTTATTATTTCATGCGCTTGAGGATGTTGTAGGAGGGGAGGACGCCGAGTTCGCCGGCTTTGCTGAGGTCGGCGAAGGCCTGTCGCTTGTTGCCCATGCGGAGGTAGGTGATTCCACGGTTGAAAAGGGCTGAGGCGAACTGAGGATCGGTTTCCAGCGCCTCGCTGTAGCAGTGCAGTGCCGATGTGTAGTCTCCCGAGGCATACATGATGTTGCCTTTGTTGAACCATGCGAAGACGAGGCGGGGATTCAGACGCAGTGCCTCGTCGTAGTCGGAGGCTGCCATGGCTGCGAGGCGCGGGTCGCCCGATGCCTGCCGGGCATAGCCACGCTCCATGTATGCGACTGCGAATTCAGGATAGAGCGCGATCGCCTTGTCGATGGCATGGATGGCTCCCTCGAAGTCCTTGAGCATCGCTTTTGCCACTCCGAGCGCAAGCCAGTCGGCGGCGCGTCCGTTCTCCTCTGCCTGACGTGCGTAGCGGTCGGCAAGCGCGAAAAGAGTGTCGTAGCTGTCAGACGAAACCTCGTCGGGAACAGGCGTGAGATACAGTTTGCGGTCGATGTAGCGGCTGGAATTGAAGTCGTCGAGCTCGCGGAAATAGTTGGATGTCGATTTCAGAGACTCCGGAGAGTCGATATATGATATCATGTATTCCGGTTCGAGGTCTACCGTTATGTCGCGGTCCTGGACGCGACCCTTTATGCGGTCGTTGTATGCGAGTTGTGTGTCGGCCGGCGACCCGGCGGTGACGAGCTGGTTGAACCTGTCCATCACCTGCTCTTCGCTCTCCCCTTCATGCCCGGTCTGGCCGTTGTTGGCTGTTCCGGCCTGGATTGCCGGGCGGTCGAGCGGATTCTTTTCCGGATTGGTGACATATGCCCTCACAAGCTCGTCGGCGGCACGCGCGTTCTGCATCGCCGATCGCATGTCGCCCATCAGGCGGTAAGCCTCGGCGCGGGCGTAAAGGGCAGGATGGAAACGCGGATACCGCCTGTTGATGACGGCGAAGTCTGACAGGGCTTCGCGATATTTTCCGCGTTCGAGGTTGACGAGTCCGAGGTTGTATCGTGCGTGGAAATTGTCGCGGTCTATGCCGAGTACAGCCTCGAGATCGGTGGCCGCGCGGTCAAGATCCTTGACTTCATACCGCAGCAGCGCGCGGTTAAAAAGCGCGGCGGTGCTGTAGGGTTCCAGTTCGAGCGTATAATTGTAGTCCGACATGGCGCCGAAATAATCGTCGAGGTTATAGCGGATGAACGCCCGGTTGAGATAATAGTCCGCCTCGTGCGGGCGAAGGCGGATTGCCTCGTCCATGTCGGCCAGGGCGTTCTGCCACTCCTTGCGCTTCACCTCGATGTCGGCGCGCAGCAGGTATGGCTGGATGGCCGTTCCCGACAGGCTGATGGCTTTGCCGATGTCGGCGAGCGCGCCTATTGTGTCGCCCTCGATGGCGCGCAGGCGCCCACGGGCGGTGTAGCCCTCGTCAAAGCCCGGATAAATGCGCAGAAGGGTCGAGAATGTGGAATCGGCGTCGGCCGTGCGGCGTAGCTCGGTCTGGGCCACCGCTTTGTAGAACAGGAAGTATTTGTCCTGAGGATTGTAGCGAAGCCCCATGTCATAGTCCTCGATGGCCAGCGAGTCCTTGCCGAGCGATTGCCGGGCGAAACCGCGCAGACGGTAGGGCTCGGTTTTGAATTTATTACGCTCGATGGCCAGCGTGCAGTCTTCTTCGGCACCTGCGAAATCGTCGAGCGACAGTTTGGCGAATGCCCTCAGATAATAGGGCTCCGACAGATAGGGCTTGGCCTTGATGGCCTGGTTGAAATACTGTATCGAGAGCATGTAGTCATCCATCGACAGCACATTGCGGCCGATATTCATGACCTGCTCGGCGTCGGTCTGGGCCGAGGCGGGTGTTGTCTGTGCCATGAGCGGCGCAAGCGACAATGCAAGTATCTTCAGGGTTCTTCTCATTTTGTATTGGCGGACATTCTTTCTCCTCGCGGCGCTGTCGGGCGCATATGAAGTCGTTATGACTTCAGGAACTGATGTTGTGCCACAAATATACACCAAATAATCGTAACTGCCAAAACAAGATGCGCCATGATGCGTTATCATTTCAGACGTCATCGTGCCCGGTAGGGCGGAAAGCCTGACGAGTGTCTGTTATTAAAAGGTGAAACATGCTTGAGTCATGGAAAAGATTGTTATTATAGGAGGCGGGTTCGCGGGTCTGAATCTGTGCAAGCGTCTCGATCCCCGCAAGTTCGAGGTCTGTCTGGTCGACAGGAATAATTTTCATTGTTTCCCGCCGCTTTTCTATCAGATCGCGTCGTCAGGACTTGTGGCCGCCAACATATGCTTCCCGTTCCGCAGGGAGTTCCGCAAAATGCGCAATGTCTCTTACCACATGGGACATGTAAAGGATATAGACCTCGCCCGCAAGACTGTGACCACAAGTTACGAGACCATCGGGTTCGACCGGCTTGTGCTTGCTGCCGGATCGACCAACAATTACTTCGGCATGAAAGGTCTCGGAGAGGAGACTTTCGGCATAAAGACCGTGGCAGAGGCCTCGCACACCCGCGACGAGATACTCGACCGCTTCGAGCGCGGAGCCCTTTGCCGAGACAGGAAGAGGCGGCGTCAGTTGCTGTCGTTTCTTGTTGTAGGCGGAGGGCCGTCGGGTGTCGAGATTGCCGGTGCTTTGGGCGAAATGAAAAAATATATACTCGGCAAGGAGTATCCCGAGCTTGAGCCGGGCGATGTGACTATAACTCTTGTGGAAGGAACCTCCCGGCTTCTCGGGGCCATGAGCGGAAAGGCTCAGCGCAAGGCTGTTGAGGGTCTGGAAGATCTGATGGTCAACGTGCGGCTTGACACGATGATGAAAGACTACACCGACAAGTATGTGACGTTTGCCGACGGTCACCGGGAGTATTACGAGACGCTCATCTGGACAGCAGGTGTCAGGGGTGAGCCGATGCCTGGACTTCCGGCCGAAGCCCTGGGTCCCGGAGGCAGGATAATTGTTGATGAATACAACCGGGTCAAGGGGCATGAGGATTGCCTGTATGCCGTGGGCGACATAGCGCTCATGGTCACTGACGGTTATCCGAAAGGGCATCCGCAGATGGCTCAGCCCGCGATACAGCAGGCGGTCAACCTGTCGAAAAATCTCAACGGGGGCAGTTTCAGCCGCAAGTTCGTATATAAGGACAAGGGGTCGATGGCCACGATCGGCAAAAACAAGGCGGTGGCCGACATTGCGGGCATGTCGTTCGGAGGCTTCTTCGCATGGCTTATATGGATGATAATCCACCTGATGTCGATACTCGGCATGCGCAATAAACTCAGCGTGCTGGTTAACTGGTTCTGGAACTATCTGTTCTACAATACTTCGCTGCGGCTTCTTCTGCGCCCGGCCAGATTCCCGTTGCGTAGACACTGGGGGGATTAAGCCCACAAAAATGTAAATGCAGTGTCGGCGTATTTTCGATGAAATTCGCAAGATGAAGAGGTAGTGTGACGTGATGTGCGACTGATTAGACTTGGCGGAATTTACCGGAAAGACGGCGGAGATAGGTTGCTTAAATAAATTTGGTTAACAAAAATATAAATAATCAATACCACGCCCCATGGCGAATAATGTTGGTGCGCAATCGTAGATTTCGGTTAGCTTTTGCCTTTTGGTTCAGTCGCATAGCCCGATCTGCTCATTTGCCAGTAAGACCGGATCCGAACAAAATCTGCGACCCTCGCTTTAACATTTTTTGTGTGATGGGGTCTAAACCTTATGCCAGAGCGGCACTCTCAATTGTGTAAATTAAATCGATAGGTTATGAAGAAATGTAATATATTGTTGTTTGCCGGCACACTTGCCGGCATGACCATGATGATGTCGGCATGTGGACTTTTCAATAAAAACAGTACCAAAATGACGCCTGTCCTTCCTCAGGACCGAGAAAATATTGTGGAAAGAAAGGATAAGAAGTCGTTCACCTCCGACGAGGCGAAACGCGGTGTGGTCAAGGGCGACTGGGCCATAGAGACAGTCATGGGCAAGAAGGCCGTGGGGGAGAAGGCTCCCTTCTTAAAATTTGTGCCTTCGGAGAAACGGATTTACGGCAATAACGGATGCAATGTCATCAACGCCGACTATGTCTGCAATCCTGTTGATTCGACACTCAGTTTCGACCACATGGCCTCGACTATGATGATGTGTTCCAAAGAGGGGCTTACCGATTATGAGATCAACACCGCGCTTGGCGCCACGAAGTTCTACAGCTGGAAAGTCGACGGCAGCGACTATTGGCTTACTTTCTATGACGAGTCCGGCAACGAAGTCATGACCCTGATGCATCAGAATTTCGATTTCCTCAACGGCACCTGGCGAGTGACGAAGATCAACGGCCAGCCTGTCAATGTGGATGACATGAGCATGGTCATAGACGTGGCCGAGGGCAAACTGCACGGCAATACCGGCTGCAACATACTTAACGGCAGTCTCGAGATCGATATGGAAAAACCCAACTCCATTTCCTTCAGCGCTATCGGTGTGACTCGCATGGCGTGTCCTGATCAGCAGTCGGAGACATCGCTGATTGTAGCTCTCGAAGAGGTTTCGGCTGCGCGTCCTGTATCGGGCAGCGAAGTGATGCTATATGATTCTCAGGGTAAGGCGGTTCTGACACTTGTGCGGGCTGCGGTCTCTGTCGAATGATCCCTCAGCGTGTCGCAAACCACTGATAACGATGGAAGAGAGAATTGACAAATGGCTGTGGGCCATGCGTGTGTTCAAGACGCGCACCATAGCGACCGACGCGTGCAAGAAAGGCCGTGTCATGATGGGCGGCAATGCTGTCAAACCGTCGCGCACGGTCAAGCCGGGAGATGTGGTCGAGGTGCGCAAACCTCCGATCACATACACGTTCCGTGTCAAGGCGGTGACAGGTAACCGTCTCGGGGCTAAGCTTGTGCCTGAATATCTGGAAAATATCACTCCCCAGTCGCAATATGATCTGTTGGAGATGACCCGGATATCGGGTTTCGTCGACCGCCGCAAGGGTCTCGGGCGTCCGACCAAGCGCGATTCGCGTGAGTTGTCACGCTTCCGCGAGGATACGTATGCCGACACGTTTTATCTCGACTTCGAGGATGAAGACGATGACTGACGTTCCCTTCTTGTCCGGAATGAACCGGGCGGAAGTGTCTTTCGGTGTTGCCCCGATGTGCGTTGATATGCCCTTAACATGCTGATTTTGCAGATTGAAAAATAATTAGTATCTTTGCGCGGATTTGTATGCGCGGGTTTTCGGCAGAAGACCGGCACGTGCGGGTCCGTTTCGCCGTGTGCCTGTGTAAGATGCCTGGAGACGGCTGTTTAACAAGAATAAACGAATATCAACATATGATCAATATCACCTTTCCTGACGGAAGTGTAAGGCAGTTTGCCGAGGGTGTGACTCCTTTCCAGATTGCCGAGAGCATCAGCCCCCGCTTTGCGGCTGATGTGCTCGCCGCGAAGATCAACGGCGAGGAATGGGATATATCGCGTCCTGTCAACGCTGACGCGACAGTCGAACTGTTCAAGTGGGATGATCCCGAGGGCAAGCATGCTTTCTGGCACTCCTCTGCCCACCTCCTTGCGGAAGCTCTGCAGGAGCTGTATCCCGGGGTTAAGTTCGGCATCGGTCCCGCAGTCGAGACCGGTTTTTATTACGACATCGATCCCTGCGGGCACAAGATCACCGCAGAGGATTTCCCGAAGATCGAGAAGAAAATGCTTGAGATAGCCCAGCGCAAGGAGGAGATCCGCCGTGCCGACATATCGAAGCAGGACGCCCTGAAAATGTTCGGTGACCGCGGCGAGATCTACAAGTGTGAACTGATAAGCGAACTCGAGGACGGACATATCACCACCTACACGCAGGGTGCGTTCACCGATCTCTGCCGCGGTCCGCACATCCCGACCACAGCTCCGATAAAGGCGGTGAAAGTGACTTCGCTTGCCGGTGCCTACTGGCGCGGCGATGAGAAGCGTCAGCAGCTTGTGCGTGTTTACGGTGTCACATTCCCCAAGAAAAAGATGCTCGACGAGTATCTCGCTCTTCTAGAGGAGGCCAAGAAACGCGACCATCGTCTTCTCGGCAAGGAGATGGAGCTTTTCGCATTCTCCCACACGGTTGGCGCGGGTCTTCCGCTCTGGCTTCCTAAAGGTGCCGCTCTCCGCGACCGTCTGGAGCAGTTCCTCCGCAAGATTCAGAAACGTTACGGTTATCTTCAGGTAATAACCCCTCACATCGGAAACAAGGCTCTCTATGTCACTTCTGGCCACTGGGCGAAATATGGCAAGGACTCGTTCCAGCCCATCCGTACCCCGCAGGAAGGTGAGGAGTATATGCTCAAACCGATGAACTGTCCTCATCACTGCGAGATATACAAGGCAATGCCCCGCAGCTATCGCGACCTTCCCCTCCGCTTTGCGGAGTTCGGTACGGTTTACCGCTACGAGCAGAGCGGCGAGCTTCACGGCCTGACCCGTGTGCGTGGATTTACGCAGGACGACGCACACCTGTTCTGCGCTCCCGAGCAGATCAAGGATGAGTTCCTTAAAGTGATGGATATTATCCTATATATCTTTAAGGCTCTTGATTTCAAGAACTTCGAGGTGCAGATCTCGCTGCGTGATCCGAAAAACAAAGAAAAATATATCGGCTCGGACGAAAACTGGCATCTCGCCGAGAACGCCATCATCGAGGCCTGCGCCGAGAAAGGGCTCAAAGCCCGTCAGGTGGAGGGTGAGGCCGCGTTCTACGGTCCCAAGCTCGACTTCATGGTCAAGGATGCCATCGGTCGCCGCTGGCAGCTCGGAACAATTCAGGTAGACTACAACCTGCCCGAACGTTTCGGACTCGAATACACCGGTGCCGACAACCAGAAACATCGTCCGGTGATGATCCATCGCGCGCCTTTCGGTTCGATGGAGCGTTTTGTGGCTGTTCTTCTCGAGCATACGGCCGGCAAGCTTCCGCTCTGGCTCATACCAGACCAGTGTGCGATTCTGCCGATATCGGAGAAGTTCAACGACTACGCTCGCCGCGTGGCCTCCGAGCTTGATGCAGCGGGTGTGCGTGCCACAGTCGATGAGCGCAACGAGAAAATCGGAAAGAAAATCCGCGACAACGAGCTTAAGAAAATCCCCTACATGCTTATTGTCGGTGAGAAAGAAGCCGAGAAAGGTGAAGTTTCCGTGCGTCGTCAGGGAGAGGGAGACAAGGGCGTGATGAGCGTGGCTGACTTCGCCCGGCTCGTCAACGATGCTGTGGCTGCCCAGACCGGCGAGAAGCAGGACGCATGACGGACTCAGACAAGTTCAGACAAGTTCAGACAAGTTCAGACAACTAAATACTAAACTCTCTAAATACTGAATGGAGAAAAAATCAAATTTCGGCGGACCCCGCCGTCCGATGGGACCGCGTCCCCGTCCGGGTCAGCGTCCCGGTCGCGGAGGCGACCGCCGCAACGATCCTTATGCAACCAACGAGCACATCCGCGCACGTGAGGTGCGACTCGTAGGCGACAATGTGGAGCAGGGCATATATCCGATCGCCCAGGCTCTCAGGATAGCTGAGAAACAGGAACTCGACCTTGTCGAGATCTCGCCCAACGCAGAGCCGCCCGTGTGCCGCATCATCGACTACCAGAAATTCCTTTACCAGCAGAAAAAAAGGCAGAAGGAACAGAAGCAGAAAGCCGCGAAGGTGGTTGTCAAGGAGATCAGGTTCGGCCCTCAGACCGATGATCACGACTATAACTTCAAACTCAAGCACGCTCAGGGGTTTCTTAAGGAAGGTTCGAAGGTAAAGGCCTATGTCTTCTTCCGCGGACGCTCCATCCTTTTCAAGGAGCAGGGAGAGGTGCTTCTGCTCCGTTTCGCCAATGATCTTGAGGATCTCGGCAAAGTCGAGATGATGCCTGTGCTTGAGGGGAAACGCATGTCGATCATGCTCGCGCCGCTCAAGGCCGCTCCCAAGAAAGAGGAAAAGCCGCGTCAGCCCAAAAAGGAAGCTCAGCCCGTATCTGAAGATGACAACGCGCCTGAGACTGAGGTTGCAGCAGAGGATAAGGAATAAAAATCACAAACCGCACAATAATACGGCCACGTATCCGTTTGTTGAGTTGGTGACGTCATGCATGATCGCTCTCAAGGTGACATGCCTCTTGGCGATTGAATAAATTAGAGACCGTAGGCACCATGTGCCGAGGTGAAATTTTAACAACTAAATTTTTAACAAAATGCCTAAAGTAAAGACTAATGCCGCTGCGAAAAAGCGTTTCGCACTCACCGGCACCGGCAAGATCAAAAGGAAACACGCTTATCACAGCCACATCCTTACGAAAAAGTCGAAGAAGCGTAAGAGAAATCTCGACCACACAACTCTCGTGGCATCGGCCAACGAGAAGCAGGTTCGCGAGCTCCTCAACCTCCGCTAAGCCGCAGCGCAGATACTTCCAGTCTGCAAGCATTTCAAAATCAATCAAATTTTTTACAAACCGGATGTCATGCCCCGCAAGTGCAACATGAAGAATTGCCGCTGACGTCCAAAAATTAAAAAAAAGATGCCAAGATCAGTAAATCATGTGGCTTCAAGAGCCAAGAGAAAGAAAATATTGAAACTGACACGCGGTTACTATGGCAGCCGCCGCAACGTGTGGACTGTAGCAAAGAACACCTGGGAGAAGGGTCTTACCTACGCCTATCGCGACCGCAAGCAGAAAAAACGCAACTTCCGTGCACTCTGGATCCAGCGTATCAACGCTGCTGCCCGCATGGAGGATCTTTCTTACTCTAAGCTCATGGGACTCATCCACGCAGCCGGTATCGAGATCAACCGTAAGGTGCTCGCAGAGCTCGCGATGAACAATCCCGAAGCTTTCAAGGCAATCGTAGCCAAAGTAAAGAAATAATATCTATCAGAATTTTTCTTTAAGCGATAGGAAGCCGTTCCCTCAGGGAGCGGCTTCCACTTTTTAGAGCTTGTTTAATAATAAATGTTACCGTCAGGGCGGTCAGTCGCCGGGCAGATTTTCGCATGCGATGAAGGAGTTATGGGGATCCATAACGACTGAAGAGCAGGCGGAAATATGCCAGTGAATGACCGGTCAGAGGTAATCTTTCTCACGATTTTAAAGTTTTTTCAATTGTCTCGCAATTCAACAAGAGCCTGCCGGGCTCGCAAGTTACCTCAGGTCTCGCATATTCTGGCCGCTTTTTGGCCTGTTCCTCAGTCGTGTACATAAAGTACACTCCATCGTCACATGCCAAAAATCGTCGCAAGCTATGCGACCCTGACGGCAACATTTATTATTAAACAAGCTCTTAGAGCGTGTTAAACTTTTTTGTCATGGACGACTCTAATTGAAAAACAACTTTAAATTATCAGGACATGAAGAAATTATTTTGCCTCATGGCTGTGGCCATGATCGCCGCAACTTCGGCATTCGGACAGCAGAAGCTTTTTAATGCTACTGAGCTTAACCGTGCGCAGACCACAGATACTGTCAAAGTAGACAAATCCAAGAGAGTAAGAGGTGAGCGTCATGCTTCCACAAAGAAATGCAGCCGTGTGGCTCAGGATTCCTGCCGTGTCAAAAATGCGTGCCTGAATGACAGCTCGTGTGCTTCAGGTTTTGGCAGACAGATAAAACCTGCTAAAAAAGTTGACTGCCGGTGCGAGAAAAAGTGCGAGCAGAAGTGCGAGAAATCATGTGAGAAGAAATGCGAGAAGAAATGCGAGAAG
>VSPN01000006.1 GCA_009775355.1 Muribaculaceae bacterium | reverse complement strand
CCCATGATTCTTTTTGTCGACAAAGATACAACTCTCTTTCCGAGTTCGTCAATACGCTATCGCGGATGGTTGTACATATAAAGATCGCCAAGGCAGGAAGACTGCCGAAGATAACGCTTCAGGGTTCGCTCGGTACCGGATATGCGTCGGGCGGACGGTCGTGGGTCACACAGATGGGAAAGGCATTCAACGAGAATGTCGGGGTCTCGCTCAGCATACCGATATTCGACGCCAACGCTACGAAGCGTGCAGTGGCCAAGGCGCGTCTCGCCTCGTTCGATTACGACCTCACCGACCGTGAGCAACTCGAGAATCTGGCGCAGACGGTCGAGAGTCTGTATGTTGAGTCACGCAACGCCCGCGAGAAGTATCTCGCCGGCATAAAGCAACTTGAGGCGGCGGAGGCCTCCTCCGCGCTCGTCGACCGCCAGTTTGAACTCGGACTTGTCAATCCGCTCGAACTGCTGACTGCCCACAACGACCTTCTCAACGCCCGGCTCGCGCAGCTTCAGAACAAGTACATGGCCGTCCTGTCGGGTTCTCAAGTTACCTCCGGTCTCGCATATTCTGGACGGTTTTTGACCTGTTCCTCAGTCGTGTACATAAAGTACACTCCATCGTCACATGCCAAAAACCGTCGCAAGCTATGTGACCATGACGGCAACATTTATTATAAACAAGCTCTTAGTCTATGCCGTTGATGATGTTGTAAAGATTCTCGAATTTGTCGACAACACCGTATCGTGTGGCGTTCGTTGAAATGGAGTTGAAAAGGCGTTTTGCGCACTCGGTCTTGGCGAGTTCCACGCCGCGAAGTTCCATTTTGTCGAGCGAGCCTTTGGTTTCGGCGACAAAGAAGATGTGGCGCACAGCTCCGTCCTCAAATACAATCGCCCAGTCGGGAGCGTAGTACCCGACTGGTGTAGGTATTTTTAGCTTGCGCGGCAGCTTTGCGAAGATGAGAACTTCGGTAGCCGCTTGCAGAGAGTTGGCGAAGTCGCGCTCGCCGTCGCTGTCGTATGCGACGTATGGCGTGATATGCTTCGACAATTCAACTGCTTTGTTGACATTCAACCTACGCTCCGGCACGAAAATTGTGCTGTCATAAGGCTCTGCCTTTGTGGGATTGTAGGTTATATGGTCAACAATCATAGTTGCCTTTTCCTCGCGGATAGCCTTAATGACATTGCGGATGAATTCTTCGGGATTGTTCTTGAACAACAAGACTTTCAGGCCTATGCCTTTAAGAATTTTTACAACGGAGCGTCTGGTCAGACGTGCGCCACGCGCAATGTCGCCGACAACATCATAAGGCACTGACGATGTGCAAACGTCTGTCAGTTCACGAGTAGTGGACTTTGTGTTGCCAAACTCCGTTACATTCTCCTTATCCTGTACTCCCGAAACCATGACGTATTGGAGTTTGGTTACGGTGAGATTCTTCTTCAAGTTGGCGATGGACTTGTTTATCAGTTCCTCGCTGTCGTAGTGAACGGTATAGACATACTTGTGGTTAATCTCGTTCCAAAGTTTCTGAAAACGCTTATCGGTGAAATTATCGTTAAGTTCATTGGCCGGGGTGGTTGGAGATACTTCCTCAACCATATCCTCAAGCACTTTTGGATTGAAGATACCGGCAATGAGTTTCTGTATACCGACTTCTATATTCTTTATAGGAGAATCTTCCGGCAATATCATCAACTCATCAGCTTTTGCATCAGCATGATATTTGGGTGTCAGATTGCCGTTGCGTGTGACATACCCACTTTGATAAAGATAACCTAAAATCAGAGTAGCATCCATCAAGTCAATGGTATGCTTCTCTCCGTTGGAATCAACCACAACTTCGCCGATGAAATAATCCTGAGAAGCGGCGGTAACACGGTCGCGCAGGGCCTCGCGGGTCTCACGCTGCAATGCGGTTGTGAAGTCAGCGTAGCTTTCGTTGGCAATAACGGTCAGTTGGTTCACCTCGTGAACATCTTCGCCGAGAAGTTCCTTATCCTGGCGAATACCGTTGCGGTCAACGCAGATACGCAAGCCACGGCCTACCTCCTGACGCTTGGCAGTGGTGGAATTGCTGTGGCGAAGCGTACAGATCTGGAACACATTCGGATTATCCCAGCCCTCGCGGAGCGCGGAATGAGAGAAGATGAAACGTGTCGGTTCCTCAAAACTCAGCAGACGTTCTTTATTCTTTAGAATAAGATCGTATGCTGATATGTCATTTGAAATTCCATCCTTATCAATCTTCGCTTTTTCTCCGACATTTACACTTCTACCCTTTTTGTCAATCGAGAAGTACCCTTTATGAGTCTCGTAAGGCTTGAACTTACGCAAGTACATATCGTATGGAGTATCGAAAACGGTAATAAAGTCATTGATAATCCTGGCGTATTCCTCCTCGAAAATCTTTTGGAATTTACCCTTTACCTCGTTGCCGTCCTCATCATATTGGCGATAGTGGCTTACTTCGTCAATGAAGAAAAGGGATAGGCATTTGATGCCACGGTTGAAAAGTTCCTTTTCTTTGGTGAGGTGAGCGATGATGGTCTGCCGAATCTGAACGCGCTGCATCGCTTCCTCGTTGGTATCGCTGACTACATCGCCGCAATAAATCGTCGTGCCGTTAAGGAACGAAACGTAGCCACGGCCACGAGGATTTATTTCGGAAATGACAAAATCATTATACTGTGCAAGTCCCGACGCGGCAAAAAGAGAATCGCCGGTGGCGAACTTCTTCACTTCGCGACGGATCGAGCCATCGGCTCGCTTGCACTCCAGTTCGATGCGCACCTCCGGCGGACGCTTGGGCGACAACACCATACCGTCGATATACATATATCCGCTTGTGCCTTTGAGGTTCTTTACCTCAAATCCCTGCACATGAATACGCTTGACGAGCTGTTCGCGGTAAGCATCGTAAGCGTCGAGCGCATATATTGTGTCGTGCCGGGTCTTGTGCGTGGCTGAATAGTTGAGCACAAAGAGCGGTTTGAACTTCGCGAGCGCGGATTGAGTGGCTGCGCCCTCCATCTTCTGCGGCTCATCCATTATGATTATCGGACGGTTGGCGGCGATAACGTCTATCGGACGGCGCGAGCCAAATTCATCACGCTGCGAGTAGATGATACGGCTCTCCTTGGAGCGACCGCCCTCTTTGAGCGAAGCGGCAAAAGCCTGGGTGTTGATAATCATTACCGGGATTCCGCTGTCTTGCGAAAACTGGTCGAGCTGATTCAGGTTCGAGCTGTTGTAGACAAACCAACGGGCTTTCTTTCCGTAATGCTCCATAAAGTGATCTTCGAGCATACGGAAAGATTTCGCCACACCCTCGCGGATGGCGATGCTCGGCACAACGATGATGAACTTACTCCAGCCATACTGCTTGTTGAGTTCAAACATCGTCTTGATATAGACGTAAGTCTTGCCTGTGCCGGTCTCCATTTCTATGTCGAGATTCACAACACCGTGACCGGAGGCAAGAGTGGTGCTCGGCACGATTTGGTTCCTGACCTGCATTTCGCGGATATTTGCGAGAAGCTGCTGAGATGTCAGTTCCACATCGGCATTACGGTAGCCCGCTTCCTCGTCTTCCGAGAAAAGCGTACCTTTGGCAATCTTGCCGACATCGCGGCGAAAGTGTTTCGGGTCCCGCTTAGGCTGACCCCGGAAAACATTCACCGTATCTTCGACAGCCTCTGTCTGATACCCTTGTATCTTAAACTGAAACTTCATTACTTTGGCAAAATGTTTTTGGCCCATTCGGGGACAGATTCGACATACTGCTTGCCTAAATCCCCGTCGCGGAGTCTGAAAAGAGGCTGCGCCTTGACATCTTCGAGCGAGTTGTCATACACATAAAGTCGGTCAACCTCCGGCGCGATTTCAGCGCAGTTGGCAATAGACTTTATGTAGCGAGAGATGATTTTGGGGATAGGCACATCATGGCCGCCTTTCATCACACGCCGGGCGATACGCGCCGCGTTGATGGTGGGGTTGGCGGTCGAGATGAAGAAAATTCTCACAAAATATCCGGCTTGTTTTGCACGACGGATAAAGTCGATTTTGTCGGGAGCCGACATTACGGTTTCAAAAATCAGACTTTCTCCATTAGCGAGACAGCGTTCACGCCATTGCTCGCAATAGAGAGCAGCCTCGCGCACAGCCTCGGGAGAGTTCCAGTCGCCGAACTTCTCCTGAGCCACAATGTCGGGGTTGATATAAACCGCATCTTCGAGCCATTCGCTCGCAAGCACTTCCGAGGTTATAGTAGTCTTGCCCGACCCATTGGGGCCTGCAATGACAATAAGCAGTGGTGCATGTCCTCCTTTTCTCATTTGTTGCCAGATTGAGTTGCACCACGTTTTTTAGCCTCGTCGCTTGCGCGGCGAAGTTCGGCGAAAAACTTCTCGTCGGACTTGCGGTTGGTTTCCCTCACCTTTTCAGCCGCATTTTCCATCAGCTGACCTAACTGTTCATCGCTTGGCTCATGGCGAGCGTCAAAGCGGTATGATTGAAATTCTGCTTGTGTCATAGGGCTTAGAGGATATGGGTTGTTATCTTCTTTTCGTTAGAATAGGATTCGATGATTTGGTCGAAGTTATCGAGCACATTGTCGTTGGCAGCGGAAGCGTCACGAATGACAAGGTGTGTCGGGAGCAACTTCGCCATTTCCTCGATTGTCGTTTCGTTGACCTCAGTATCGAAACAAGCGAGCAGGTAGTCATCATCAACAGAGAACACCTCCTTACCTGCGATTTCTTTACGCTCAATCTTGGCAGAGAGTTCTATGCCAAGGTCGAGCATAACCTGAAATAGCAGGTCCTCGCCGGAGCGATCTGCCTTGATATTATCTACCAGGCTATCGAGCAGCGACGGGTCAAACTTATCGGGAGTATAGAACACGTCCTCCATGTTCGACGAGTCAAGTTTAAGGACGCGGAAGCCGGTGTCTAAGCCGTCGGTGGCACCCGTAGGGACATCGCTCTGCGATGTTTCTCTTGTAAACAGATTTCCTTCTGCATTGCCACATGCCGAAGGCATGTCCCTACAGAATTCCTCCCTGATTTTTTTTCCGGCGCGACGTATGCGCTCCTTGCCAATCTCGCAGATGTTGGCATATCCGGCCTTACGCGCCTCGCTCTTTTCGTCGGTAACTTCGGGGAGCTGCACCATAATGAACTTTCGGTGTCCTCCGTCCTCTGCATTGAGCTTCATAACGGCGTGTGCGGTTGTCGCACTACCGCTGAAGAAGTCGAGGATGATAGAATCTTTCGAGGTCGTCTGCTTAACGAAATCCTTAATCAATAGCGATGGTTTTGGGAAGTCAAACCAATGACCATTCAATAAAGCATGAATTTCCTTAGTTGCGGTATTAGTGAATACACCGTCCTCTATTATTGAAGAAAATCCAGGGAGATTGTCATCCGATAATTCTGACAAGAAGGCTTTTCGTCTTGGCCTCCCTTGCTGCGAATCAGGCCATAAAATTCTCTTACTTTCAATAAGTTTGGCCATAGATTTTTTATCGTATCTCCATCCCTTTTCTGGACAACCATAATTAATACCATTCTGGGGATTTATAAGATCATAGTGTAAGTTAGGTCTTGCATCTTTAGTTGCAAGTCCTACCATATTAGCACTTGTCCACGGGCCACGAGGGTCATTATCAGGATTTTTATATTGTTCTGTTTTTCTTTCAGTTCCTATGAAAACTCTATCACCAGATTTCTTTGAATAGCAAAGTATATATTCCGAATCAATAGAAACGCCTGTAATATTTCTATTGTCTTTGTTTTGTCGGCTCTTCCATATAAAACAAGCTACAAAGTTACACTCTCCGAATATTTCGTCACAAACCTTCCGAAGATTTTCAACCTCGTTATCATCTATCGAGATAAAGATAACGCCATCCTCGGTAAGCAAGTCGCGAGCGACTTTAAGGCGAGGATAAATCATATTGAGCCAATCGGTGTGAAAGCGTCCGTTGGCTTCGGTGTTGCGCTGCATCGGGTCGATAGTTTGGTTGCCCGCTGCATCAAACAGCCCGCTGCTTTGCTCGAAGTCCTCCTTACCCTGAGCGAAATCGTCATTATAGACGAAGTCGTTGCCGGTATTATATGGAGGGTCAATGTAAATCATCTTGACCCGACCAAGGTATGTTTCGCGAAGGACTTTGAGGACATCGAGATTGTCGCCCTCGATATAGAGGTTTTCGGTTGTGTCGAAGTCCACCGATTCCTCGCGGCAAGGGCGCAGAGTCAGATTGACCGGCTCGTTGGCGAGACGGGACGCTGCCCGCTTGTCGGGCCAAGTAAACTGATAGCGTTCCTCACCTTCTTCGAGCGCATCGTTCGACAGCTCCGCACGGAGCTTGTCGAAGTCGATGGCAAGTTCGGCGGTGCCGTCCTTGCCTATCCGCTCAGTGACGCAGTGAGGAAACAACGCGGCAATCTTCTCCACGTTGCCGCCCACAACATCACGGCTCTGCATTTTGAGTTTATCCATATAGTATTTACAATTTATTTTCTAATTGTTTTACGAGAGCGTATTCACTATCTAATATTTCGCGACCACTATTTTGGACTGACTTAAACAATAAATCTGCTCTATCCTTTTGAGAGTCATACACCCCAAGAAGGCGTTTCTTTTCAGAGTGTAGTTTATTGCAATGGTCAACGTATTTAATAGCGAAGTCAGATTTATCTTTTGGGGAGCCGATATAGTCAGCAACTGTCCGCGCTTCGAAACTTGCCGAGTTCGTGGCTATCCAGTCATTGAGTATTTTCTGCATGGTATCTAATACGATGTGATACGCATCAGAAACAGTCTTGACACAAGTCTCAAAGCTTGCAATTTTTGAAGAGTCAGTAATAAGATATTTTGTACGAGCAAACTGCTGTTGAGCCTCATCTATCTCTTGCTGAATTTGCAGAACTTCTTTAATGAGACTTGGAGTATCCATTGATATTTCAATAGAATATAATATACTTAATTGTTTTCTGCTTATATTAAGTGAGTTAATAACTCTATTAACCGACTCGCTTATTATTTGAAACTCAGCTTTCTTTTGCTGAATATCATTCCTCAGTCTATCTGCATTGGCATACCAGTTACCTCCAATGAATATGACTCCGCTTATTATTGCATCGGCAACAATAGGCAACCATGTATTTTCATCTCCAATAATACTGGTAATAGCCGGTAATTTTAGGACCCAATTTAAAGCATAAAGCAATATTACTGCGGTTACCGTACAAACGCAGTAGATCCAAAAACTACTTCTTGTTTTAATCCTTATCATGGTAAATTCGATTTCAATTTTTTTATTTCAGCATAGAGTTCACGTTGACGGCGAGGTTGGGTCGTGGATCGCATTTGGCGTTCCAACGTCTCAATCTGACGCATTAGCCTCGCGCGTTCCTCGTCAACGCGGATTTGTTCGGTGAGAGAGTTGCCCTCGGCAACCTCCAGTTCACCGACAAAAGCAACGTATTCTGCCAAACGACATCGAGGTTTAAGCCGTTGAGAGAAAACTCACGCTTTTGTTTGTCAGCCTTTTCTGTAACGAAAGAAGGCGAAGTGAAAATAAAGCGTAGTTCAGAAATATCAGACAACTGCTCTTTCAGTTCCTGAAAGGCGTAAATGGAAAAACAAGATGCAGCGATAGCCACCTTGGAGCCGGAGCGCAAGGTGACGAGCATATCGTCTTTAAGCGTCTTGTTTACGTTGTTGATAATTTCCATATACAAAAAAGAGGATACCCAAGTAGCATCTGAAGGCCGACCAAAGCCTGTAACGACTACAAGGGTATTCTCAAAGTATTCAGCTCTCGCCGTAAGTCTTTGTGATTATGATTTGGTCATTTACAGATTAGCGTTACGATCGTTTAAATTTGAACACTTACTTAGTTACAAATATAGATAAAAATCTCGAGATTTCTACACCGGAAGAATAAAAAACAAGGCAGACGCGTTGATTTCCGTCCCCTCCTGTGTGCTCTTAGCCACAATTTTAGTAATATGTCAAGGCGCGGGCGGTGTCGGGTTGATGGCGGCTGCCGGCGGCGTTGCGTAAAGACAATCCGCTGCCGGAATTGTCTTTATGGCAATCCGGCAGCGGATAGACTTTGGGTCTGCTGCGGTCAGGACCGGCGGCCTGGATCCGCGGGCCTGTTCAGCGGGCAGACGGTATTCAGAACTCGAAGGTCTCGAGTTTCATTTCGGCGTTCTCGCGTATTACGCCGACGTATCTGGCGAATTCCTCTGACGCGCTGTGGGCGTCGAGGGCCGCCTGGTCGCGCCATGTCTCGCAGATCATAAGCACGTCGGGACGTGTGGCCGAGCGGAACACGTCGTAGGCCACGCAGCCGACCTGAAGCAGCGAAGCCTCGGTGAGTCTGCGGGCGGCGTCGAGCACGACCTCGTATCTGTCATCGTCGACGCGGATAAAGCAATTGAGTCTCAACATGATCGTTTGTGTATTTGGAAGTTTAAACGACTTTTTATTCTGTTTTCGATTTCGTTCTTTTGGCTGGAGTTTTCTTTGCAACCGGGTTTTTTCTTACGGTCCGCGTTTTCTTTTCCGTTGGAGTATTGTCGGCGGCCGCAACAGTCACTTCCTCGGCTTCGGTCACGACCAGTGTGTCGTCGTTGAGGATGTTGGCTCGAAGTGTCTTGACCTCCTTGTTGAGAGAATCGATTTCGGCGGCCTGGTTTCTGATCGTCAGGAGGAGGGGATTGAGCTCCTCGTTGTCGATGCTCTCGGGATACTGTTCCTCGACGCGTACGAGGAAGTCGGCCAGCACGTTCATGTAGTTTGTAAAGGCAGAGAAAGGGGAGTCGTACGGACTGAAAGCCGCGTGCGACGCGCCGTCGGCCATGTTCTTGGTGCTCATGTAGTAGAAATGGTCGCTGCTCTGCAGATACTCCCAGTCCTGTTTCAGGCGTCGGTCGTCGCACATGCTCACACGCTCGGCCACACCGTAGAGCTTCGCGAGAGCCTCGCGCTGCAGGTCGTTGCCCTTCCATGCCGACACATCGCGGGCCTCGTCGATATCCGACAACGGATATGGCACCGACAGTTCGCCGACCGGTTTCAGCCTGGCCGCCGCCTCCGACGGAGTCGAGAAGGCAATGTTGCGTTCGGCGGCAAACCGGGGCAGGGCTTTCATGAACTGGAAGATACCTGTAGATGCCGGCAGGAACGAACCGAACGTGTCCATGCTGAAATAGAGGTTGACGATCTGTTCCTCTTCGGGCAAAGCCGCGATCCAGTCCATATACTTGTCGGCGTTGAGCGGATATTCGGACCATTCGGGATTGTTGAAATTCCGGGCTATGTCATCGCTCAGCTTGTCGTTGGTAAGGAGAAGTTTCAGCTCCGGAGCGGTAGCCGCGCTGTATATGTAGTCGGGAGATTTCCATCCCAGCACATGTTTGGCGCCTGCGGTCAGGCATGTCTTGAATCCCATGCCGCAGATCATCGACGCGATGTCGTCGTCGTAGATAAGCTCGGTGTTTGCGAAAGTCACCGGCCGCACTCCGAGCGTGCGGAATATCAGGTCGCTCTCCAGTTTCACCTCGCGTATGAACTCCTCGGGATCCTCAAGAGAGGCAAGTGAGTGCGCGAACGTTCCCGAGAGGAATTCCACGCATCCGCTTTCGGCGAGCTTCCGGAGACGGTCCATCACGTCGGGCACGTAGTTCTGGAGCTGTTCGAGCGCGGTGCCCGACACCGACAGCGCGCATCTGAACGCACCGTTTGTCTCGCGGATCATGTCGAGCAGGGTGTCGCACATGGGTATGTATGAGTTCTCGGCCAGACGGGTGATGATCTCGTCATTGGCGAAGTCGTCATAATAATAATGGTCGTTGCCTATGTCGAAGAAACGATAGCGTTTCAGACGGTAAGGCTGGTGTATCTTGAAATAGAAACAGACGTTCTTCATTTTCTTCTGTAGTTGGTGTGGCTGCCCGGCCTCATGCGGGCGTTGTCACTTGTTTATGACTTTATGATAGATGTCGATCACTTTCTTTCCGGCTTTCTCCCAGGTAATGCCGTGTATCTCCTCGATGCCCCTGTCGCGAAGTTCGCGGTGCAGGGCCGGATATGACGTGAGGGCGTGCATGGCGTCGGCCATGGCGTCGATGTCCCAGTAGTCGGTCTTTATGACGTTGTCGAGAATCTCGGCGCAGCCGCTCTGCTTCGAGATTATCGATGGCACCCCCATCTCCATGGCCTCAAGCGGCGAGATGCCGAACGGCTCGGAAACGGAGGGCATGACATATACGTCGGAGTCGCGGAACATCTGGTAGACCTCCTTCCCCTTCAGGAATCCGGTGAAATGAAACCTGTCGGCTATTCCCCTGCGGGCGGCGAGACGGATCATGGCGTGCTCCATGTCGCCGCCGCCGGCCATGACGAACCGTACGTGGCGGTTTTTATGAAGCACCTTCGCGGCGGCCTCCACAAAATATTCAGGGCCTTTCTGCATGGTGATGCGTCCGAGAAATGTTATGACCTTGTCTTTCTTCTCCCGCCGCGGCAGATTGAGGAGCTCGTCGCTGAGGGGAATGACCGCATTGTGCACGGTGGTGACCTTGTCAGGACTTATGCCGTATTTCTCTATCACCGTGCGGCGCGTCAGATCGGAGACTGTGATGATGTGGTCGGCGTTTTCCATGCCGTCTTTCTCGATCGCGAAAACCGTCGGGTTGACATTCCCCCGCGAGCGGTCGAAATCGGTGGCGTGCACATGGATCACCAGCGGCTTGCCGGTGACATTTTTCGCGTGGATGCCGGCGGGATAGGTCAGCCAGTCGTGTGAGTGTATCACGTCGCAGGGCACGGTGCGCGCTATCACTCCTGCCACTATCGAATAGTTGTTGATCTCCTCGATCAGGTTATCGGGATACTTGCCCGAGAACCCTATGCAGCCGAGATCATTGAGGCGCATATAGTTGAAGTCGGCATAGATGTGGTCGCGCAGGTCGAAATACAGCTGCGGATCCATGACCTTGCCGATTCGGCTTTCCACGTATTCCCTGCTCACATCGCGCCACGCCACAGGCGTGCAGTCGGCGCCGATGATGTTGGCGAATCCCTTCTCCTCGTCGCCCCACGGGCGCGGGATCACGAAGGTTATCTCCATGTCGCCGTTGTTGAACATTCCCTTGGTCAGTCCGTAGCTTGCCGTTCCGAGACCGCCGAGGATGTGAGGGGGAAACTCCCAGCCAAACATTAATGCTTTCATAATTTTATTCCGGTGCTGTTTTGCTAAAGAAGTTTACTCATGCGGTTGACTGTGCGTATCGAGGCGAGTATCTGCCCGACGTTTTTGGCGGTGCTCACCGCTCCGCGTCCGGTGTATGGCGGGTTGGCGTCATACATCTCCGACAGCGAGCCGATGCATCCTTCGGTCATCTCGTCCTCGTAGCCTATCAGCATGCGCTCGATAAACGACAGTCCGCTGATGCCGAACACCTTGAAATAGGCGTCGACATAGAATCCGAACAGCCATGGGCGTGCCGGACCCTGATGAACCGTATATTCGCGCTCCAAGGGGTTGCCCACATAGACCGGACGGTAGTTGTGGCTCTTCGGGCTCAGCGAGCGGAGTCCTTTGGGCGTCAGCAGCTCGCGGGTGCAGAAGTCGAGCACTTTCTTGCGCTGGCGTCGGTCAAGCGGAGTGTTTTCGAGTCCTGCGGCGATGGCCATGTTGGGGCGCACCTCAAGATCGGTGTAAGTTCCGTCTACATAATCGTACAGATATCCGTAGTCGTTAAGGAATGTCGAGATGAAAGACTCTCCGCATTTTTCGGCTATTGCACGGATGCGAGCTGCATAGCCGTCGTCGCTTCCGCTCTCTTCGAGCATAGTGAGCAGGAATATCAGTGCGTTGTACCACAATGCGTTGAACTCGAGTATATAACCTGTGCGTGGTATTATCGGGCGACCTTCGATCGAAGCAGACAGCCATGTCACAGGTTTCTCTTTCCCCTCGGTGCTGACAAGTCCGTTGTCATGCAGCGTGAGGTTGCCTGCACGGCCTTCGAGCACGCTGTCGACAAGATAGCGTACGGTGTCGAGATAACGCGATGCGCATTGTCCGGGATCGGCATAACGCCTGTATTGCTGAATTGTCCAGACTGTCCATAACGGGATGTCGGGCAGGTCGATGTCCTGGATGACATGATCTTTCCTGCCGGTTTCCAGATAATGTCGGAGTGCTTTCATGAACGATTCAAGTATCAGATGGTAGTCCTCTTCATGATCGATCGCCAGCGTGCAGCCCGGCAGGGCTATCAGCTCATCGCGTCCCCTTACGCTGAACCAGGGATAACCGGCCATGATATACATGCCGTGCTCATTTTTGAGATAACATTGCTTGGCAGCGTTCTTCAGGCAGTTGAAGAACGACGTGCGGCATGTGCGGGTCTTCAGTTCCGCATCGTATGTCTGCTCGAATGTCGCGGGGTCAGTCTCGAAGGTCGATGCTGAGAAAATCACCGATTCTCCTTTGCTTACAGGAAGCTCGAAATATCCGGGCACCCACTGATCTTCCTTGTAAGGGATGCCGCGGTCGCGGTCTTTATAATATTCGATACCTTTGTACCAGTTGGGTTCGTCGACCCATCGGGATTCCTTGCTGAACTGCATGAAGAGCGACGGGTAGCCGTCATACATGCAGGTGGAGATTCCGTTGGCTACGTGGCGGATCTCTCTGTTGACACGGTCGTTCTCAACGCTCAGCGCGTTGGCGTCGCGGAATGCAAGGAACGGGCGGAAGCGGAGAAGCGTGGGGGAGTGGGCCTCTACAAGGGTGTATTTTATCAGAATTCTGTTCTCGTGCGAGATGAAGACTTTTTCTTTTGTCAGTATCACTCCGCCGACGCGGAACGTGACTTTGGGAACGGATTCGCATGTGAACTCGCGGATGTACTTGTGACCGTTGGGGCTGAAGACGCTGTTCCCATACTGATGCAGGCCGAGGTTGAACGAGGCGCCGTGCTGGATCACCGATTCGTCGAGCGACGACAGAAGCACATGCGCTTTATCGTCCATCTCCGGAACCGGTATCACCAGAAGACCATGCTGCTTGCGGGTGTTGCAGCCCACGATGGTCGTGCAGTGGTACGCTCCCGACATATTCGTGCGAAGCATCTCTTTGGGAAGCGACTGCTCCAGGTTGATCATAAGGTTCTTGTCAAATTTAAGATAACTCATGATTGCCGGTATATGTGTTGGGTTGTAGTTATGGGGCTGACGCGCTTAGAGGCCTGCACGCTGGCACGCTGAGACCGGAGCGAGACTCCCCTTAAGATGATAACACAAAAGTACTTTTTTTTTATCGCATTGTCAATATGTTTTTGAGCATATTAATGCAAAATTTGGGTTATGCGCGGATTTTGATATCAATTGCTCTTTTTTTTATGTCTTATGGTCGCTTTTTTATGGCATTGGTCGGGATTATCAGGTGCGGTCATTGATCATTATCGCTTTTATCTGATCAGGAGTAGGCAGTGGCATGTCGCGGACAAGTGTCGACGAGAAGGCCTCGTAAGAGCGGATCTGGAGCGGTTCGAGTATGTCGAGAAAATCCTTGTAGATATTTCGGAAATCAGCTATGAAATCGGTGACGCCGACATTGTCGAAGGCTCTGAAGAAATCGGCTACTGTCAGAGTCTCCGTCTCGACTGCAGGAGATATGCCGTTGGTGTCATCGCTGAGTCTGACGTCATAGATAAGCGAGGCCGCTTTCAGTTTCTCGACCACACGACCCACAATCCGGATGGGCAGATAATATAGAACAGCCATCTCCTGATGCGAAAGCGGTTTTTGCTTGTCGGCGAAACGCCGGGCGGTGACGGCCATTACTATCAGCGCCACATTGTGCCATCCGCGGTTGGAGATCGTGCTTTCGTCTCCCATTAGATTGAAAGTGAAGACATTCTGCATCGAATAGGCTATCATGCATCCGGTCAGAAGCATGAGCCATGAAAGCTGCAGCCAGATCAGCATGAGGGGCAGGAATGCGAACGATCCGTATATGGCGTTGTATTTCGACACATATATCTGTCCGTTGAGGAAGAGCAACTGCAGAATCTGGAAAGAGATTGCAGCCATGATCCCGGCAATGGCTGAATACTTGAAATTGACTTTTGTGTTGGGTATCAGGTAATATGACAGGGTGAACGCGAGCCAGCAGAGCGCGAAGGGCACAAGTTCGAGCACATAGTTGAGCACCGGCGTGAGGAAAGGGAAGTTGATGTTCGACTGCACCACTCCCGACATGAATATCGACACTCCCGACGAGCAGATCATGAGCACCGGTATCATAAGGCAGATGGCAATGTAGTCGGTAATTTTCTGATATAGTGTGCGTGATCGCTTCACTCCCCAGATGGAGTTGAACGTATTCTCGATCGACGAAAGAAGCGAGATGACCGTCCAGAGCAGAACCACTATGCCGACTCCGACGAAGACGCCCTGAGTGGCGGAGTTGAGATAGGAATCGACAAACTGCAGGGCGGTCGATATCCCTTTTCCCTGCGAGGGAAAGAATTCATAGAGCTGCTTCTGGAGAAGATCCTGCAGACCGAATCCCCTTCCTATCGCCACGAGCAGTGCGAACGCCGGCACGATCGAGAGCACGGTCTGGTATGTGAGCGACATCGACTTGTTCTGAAGGCTTGAGTTGAAGAATGCGCTGAGGGTCAGATTCAGGATCTTTATCACGCGTGTGCCGAGGTTGTTGCGCGGGTCGCTCCACACGCCGTCGGCGCAGTAATTGTAAACTGACTTCGCCCGGGCTATGATTTTAGCCACAGAGCCTTCATCTTTTGCTGTTTTGTTTTTCATGGTGGAATCTGTATGCAGGCATGCTAAGTAAAAGAAACCGGTGCTTCCCGCGAAGAAAGCACCGGTCCTGATGAGTGGCAGAGATGCTGTAAGCCGGGTTATGTGCTCCGGACAGGCCGGAGTGTCTGTCATTTATCTTTGCGGCCGTTTGCACGGCGCGCTATAGCGGTCTACCCCCCGGCAATGGACGGGCCGTCCTTTGCTGTCGGTATATTTGACCTTGCAACCCGCAGGATGTGCGGCCCCGCATGTCACCATGCGGGCCGGTGGGCTCTTACCCCGCCTTTTCACCCTTGCCTGTGCCGCGGTGGGCACTGGCGGTCGTTTTCTGTCACATTGATCCCCGGCGTCGCCGCCGGCTTTCCGTTAGAAAATGCGGTGCCCTGTGTTGCCCGGACTTTCCTCTTTATGCTTGGCATAGAGCGACAGACCACATTTCTGCCTTTCTGCAAAGTTACTCATTTATTTTATGATATGCAAGTTCCGGCGAATTTGCGGGTTATTTGTCTGTTGCCGTCCGCGTTGTGGATTCTTTTCCTGCTTCGGCTGATGCTTTTTCCGCAGAGACTTCGCAGAGAGCCTTCTCTATGGCTTTCTCCCTGCGGTGAATTAGGTTGCGGAGGCTTATGAATCCGTTGACCGAGTAGCAGAGCAGCAGTATTCCCGACAGCACGCATGCCGTGGAGCTGCTTTGACCGAGTCGCGCATAGTCGTTGACAAGAGTTATGTCGATGATTCCGGCTCCGAGCACGCAGACCGGAACTACATACCACCATCCTGATACTCCCGATGTGTGTGTCGCGCCTGCTATCCACATGGCCTGTGCGAAGGCGGCTATTATAAGTGACACACCGAGAGTCACAGCCAGAGTGGTGGTCATAGGAGTCGACATGGCCAGCATCAGGATTCCCCAGAACACTGCGGCGATCGACATTGCCGTCAGATACCATGGCCTGGTCTTTACAGTGCCGTACGGAGTCTCTTTCTTGCGCAGCGAAAAGAGAAAATTTATCACGCCGATCGCGATATAGACTATGCCGGCCGCAATTACTATCGACCTTAGAGTCAGAGGCTCGGGTCGGGTCAAGGGTTCCTGGCTGAAGATCAGAAGCAGAACGCCGATGGCCAGTGTCGCGGCGTATACGATGAAGTAAGTCGCTTTTTTCATGATTACACACTCTAAGATATTTTATAGCATGTAAACAAAAAAGAAGCATATATGGATTTCTTTTGTCATGAAATCGAGCCGTCGGCAGCCGTCAGTTCTCAAGGATGGCACGCACGGCGGCTAAGATGGCCTCGTCGGTCATGCGTGACGAGTCGAACGAGAGGTGATAGTTGTCGGCTCTGCCCCATGCGTCGCGGTTGGTATAGTAGTTATAATAGGAGGCACGCGCGCGGTCGTTCTTTACGGCGGTGTCGATGGCTTTTGACTGACAGTCGGTCTCTCCGCGTCTCATGATGGAGAGCGCCCTGATTTCGGCCGGCGCGTGTATGAACAGACTGACAAGCCCGGGGTGGTCGCGCATTATATAGTCGGCGGTGCGCCCTACGATAACGCAAGATTCACGCTCACATATTCCACGGATCACGCGGCTCTGGAATTCATATATTTTCTCATCGCTCATCGTCGACTGCTCGATGTTGGCTGTCGACGCGCCATAGTTGAATGACAGGAGTGACCTCAGCAACGACGGCCTGCGCTCATCATTGCGTTCGAATATTTCGGAAGAAAAGCCGAGTTCTCCGGCTGCCTCGCTGAGCAAAGACTTGTCGTAATAACTGACACCGAGATTTTCGGCAAGCATTTTGCCGATGCGTCGTCCGCCGCTCCCATATTGCCGCCCGATGACAATCACAAATCTGTCGGCGGCAGTGTCTGGTCTCTCCATTGCAATCTTATTTTGTTTGAGTTTTACAAAATTAACAAAAAATTTATTATTTTTGCATCGTGTTACTGATTTTTACATCATCGCGGATATAATGTCCGTATGTCAGTAACGGCTTAACGACAAATAATTTCGAGATGGACGAATCTAACGACAAGGAAAATCTGGAGCATCAGGGTATGGCGGTATATCAGTATATCGTCGATCACTGTGACACGTGTGCCGCCGAGATGCCCGAACTGATTCTGAAGCTTCGCAATGTCGATACTTCCGGACAGTTTCTCGCAAGCACCGCCCGTTATCTGGCGGCAGTCGACCGTGCTGCTTTCGAGCCGTGGCTTGCTTCGCTGATCGAAGGCGCCATCGACAAGGACCGGGAGCGCCGGTATATCGGATCGCTTCTTCAGGCAATCTGGGGAGATGACTATCAGGATCACGTAGACGAGCTGAACAGGACGGACAATAATTTCCGGCGCATCTACAAGCGGATTCATCCCGGAGAGAACGTGATCTAAACGCCTGTCAAGACTCCATACCACAAAATAAAGTTGATTCAGGGACGGCGTATTTTCGAGGAATTTTCGCAAGTGGAAGAGGGAGTGTAGTGAGTTGTACGACTGATTAAACTTGGCGGAATTTATCGAAAAGACGCCGGACAGTGGCAACTTAAATAAATCTCGTTGACAAAAGAATAATAAAGAACGCCTCCTGCATTAAATTTTAATGTGGGATTAGGTCTAAAATGATGAAAAAGTTTTTATTCAGCCTAATATTATCAGTAATGGCAATTTCTAACGGATTCGCAGACCCGGTGGTCGAGATACACACCTCGCTCGGCGATATTAAAGTGAAGCTTTATGATGACACTCCGGTTCATCGCGATAACTTCCTGAAACTTGTTCGCGAGGGGTATTACGACGGAGTGCTCTTTCACAGAGTCATCAAGGACTTCATGGTCCAGACTGGCGATCCCGACTCTAAGACCGCCGACAGTATGGCTATGCTTGGATCGGGCGACCCTTCATACACGCTTCCGGCGGAGATCGATTATCCGAGGCATTATCACAAGTATGGCGCTCTTGCTGCCGCGCGGACAGGCGATCAGGTCAATCCTGAACGCCGCAGTTCCGGTTCTCAGTTCTATATCGTGACCGGAGAGAAGCAGACAGCCCGTACCCTCGACATGATGGAACAGCGAGCCAATCACGAGCGTAAGCAGAAGTATTTCAACGGTCTTGTCCGAGAGCACATGGACTCTGTAAGGTCAATGCAGCAGCGCGGCGACCGCGAGGCTCTCGAACAGCTGCGTCAGGAACTGGCGCGTCAGACAGAGGAAGCGGTCAAAGATGAGCCTCTTCCCGCTGAGATACGCGATGCGTACCTCACACTCGGAGGCACTCCCCATCTTGACGGACAGTATACGGTGTTCGGCGAGGTTACAGAGGGTATGGATGTTGTCGAGAAAATCCAGAATGCCGAGACAGGCAGAGCCGACCGCCCCAAAGAGGATATCCGCGTGATATCCATGAAAGAGGTGAAATGAAATGACACCGTGGCGGGGGAGTCCCCGCCACGGAATGTATACCTGACTACAGAACGCAGCCTTCTTACTTCAATACCTGCAGGACTTGACGGTTCCGACTTGCCCGGATTGTCCTTACTGCCATCTTCGCGAGGCATATGTTTTGACTTGAAACAATTTTGACTTGATAACTTAACCTGACTATTTTATGATTAAACCACTGTATCAATCAGCGGTGGCGCTTGCTGCGCTGTCGCTGCTGACGGGTTGTATCGACGACAGCTACGATCTGTCGGATGTCGATACGACCACTCGTGTCAACATCAATGACCTGGTGCTCCCGGTCAACATCGATCCTGTCACTCTCGGTGACGTGATAAGCATTGATCCCGACAGCAAGATCCAGACCGTCTCGATCGGGGGGAAGGAATTCTATGCGCTTGTTCAGAAGGGCGATTTCAACTCCGAACCTGTCGCCATCTCCGGCGTTGCCGCCAGCCCGACAACCATCGATCCGAGTCACGAGACGCTTGAGCGTCTTCTTGACACAGGACAGTCTCTATCCCGGCGGAATCCAGGAGAAGCCTACATATTCCCAATAAGGGAGGTCGGAGATTTTTTCTCATATTCATCTCTCAATGTCGACGATGCGATTGTTTCTCTGACTCATGTCACGACAGCACCATTCAGGTTCACTCTTGAACTGGAGATAGACGATCCTGCATCTTCGATCATCTCTATGTCGTTTTTCGACATGGTGATCCGAGCTCCGAAAGGGCTCGATGCCGAACCGAGTGTCGGAACATATGATCCGTCGAGCGGATACTGGAGAGTTCCACGAGTGGAAGTGACCGGCAACCGTGCCTCTGTCTCTCTTGTCGCGACCTGCATAGACACTCGTGCGGCCGGAGTGGTCATACGGCCCGACAGGACGCTTGATTTCAGCAGCGAGTTTCATATCGAGAGCGGATACGTCGACATAGTGCCTGAGGGAGGCGTTTTCCGCAACGAGGCCGAACTGACCGTATATTACGGCCTTGACGAGTTTGTGATACGCGATTTTGACGGAGAGGTGCGTTATGCACTCGATGGCATTGCCATAGATCCTGTTTCGCTGACTGATATCCCTGATTTCCTGAAGGGAGAAGACACAGAGATCGAGATCGCCAATCCGCAGATATATTTCAGCATGAACAATCCGGTGGCCGGAATTCCTCTCGAATGCTCCACCGGACTCAGACTCACCGCCGGTCGCGCAGGTGCTCCGGATCTTGTCTACAGTCTTGACAATCCGGTGACAATCGGTTATGCGAAAGGGGAGAACGGCCCCTACAACTTTGTGCTGTCTCCGTCGGAGACGGGTCTCGATGTGCCCTCCGAGTTCGCATCGGGGCTTGAATGGCAAAGGTTCTCATCGCTCGGCTCTCTCCTCAAAGCTCCTTCAGCATGGAGTGTCAGAGGGCTTCCCGACAACATCTCGATCGATCTTGCAGATGCCGGCATTCCGGTGCAGCGGGTATCTGGATTCCATATTCCGGCGCAGCTCCCTGCCGCCTCCGGCCGTTATGAACTTCTTGCCCCGCTCGCGCTCAACGACGGCTCGCGTATAGTCTATACAGAAGTGCGCGACGGATGGAACGACGAGGATCTCGATGCCCTTACGATAACAAAGCTTGAAGTGACTGCACATGCGGTCAACAATTGTCCGGTCGATATTCAGCTGACATTATATCCTGTCGGGACCGAAGGGGAACAGACCGGAGTCAAAGTCGAGAGCAATACGGTCAAGGCCGGATCCGAGACAGATCTGGTGATAACCATGACAGGAGAGGTGAGACATCTCGACGGCATGAGAATAGTCGCAGTGCTTGAGGCGGGAGCCGGTGCCGAACCGATCGCACCCTCTCAGACTCTCGTCCTTGACGACATTCGTGCACGTGTGACCGGATATTATGAAAAAGAGTTCTGATCCTGATTAAGACTGATCCAAATGAAAACATATAAAAGAATAATGGCGGCCCTTATGGCGGCTTCGGGAGTTCTCGCTGTGTCGGCACAGAACACAAACTCCGGATACTTCCTCGACAACTACACCTATCGCTATCAGCTGAATCCTGCATTCGGCAACGACATGAATTTCGTCTCTTTCCCCGGACTCGGCAGTCCTGATCTGGCAATGCGGGGAAATCTTCATCTTACCGAAATATTCCACGTGGTTGACGGCCGGACGGTGCTGTTCACCAATCCCGCAGTGTCGTCATCTGTGCTCGACGGATTGTCATCGACGAGCAAGCTCGGTGCCGAGTTGAAAATAAACCTGCTTTCAGGCGGTTTCAAGGCGTGGGGCGGTTACAACACAGTGTCGGTCAGCGCACGGGCAGCTGTGCATGCCGGTCTGCCTAAATCTCTCTTCGAGCTTGCTAAGGAGGGAGTGTCAAACCGCACATACGATATCCGCAATCTCAGTGCATCGGTTATGGGTTATGCGGAGATCGCACTCAACCATTCACGCGACATCCCGCAGGTGCCTGGGCTACGTGCCGGAGCAGCCATGAAATTCCTTGTAGGTCTCGCCAATTTCGAGGCTGATTTCAGAGAAGCAAACCTGACTCTTGGCGAAAACGAATGGATCGCAAGAACCAATGCCGACATATACGCCAATATCGGAGGACTAAGATATGAGACAGACCTGTCGGACAACGGCCACCGCTATGTCTCCGGAATAGATATGGACGGAGACGGATCATTCGGTCCCAACGGATTCGGCATGGCCTTCGATCTGGGTGCTTCATACGAATGGCGCGATTTCAACTTCTCTCTCGGACTCCTTGATCTGGGATGGATATCTTACAGCGGCACGAAACATGCTTCGACCAACGGTGTGCGGACAGTCACGACCGACGCCTATGTGTTCAACGCCGATGAGGATGCATCCAACAGTTTTGAGAGTGAATGGGACCGCTTCAGTGACGACCTTGCCGAACTCTATCAGCTCACTGACAACGGCGACTGCGGCACACGGAGCGTAGCCCTCGGAGCTACACTCAATGTTGGTGTCGATTACACGCTGCCGATCTACAGGCGTCTGCATTTCGGATTGCTCAGTTCGTCGCGGTTCGACCGTCATTTCACATGGACGGAAGTGCGCCTGTCGGCCAATGTCAATCCGGTAGACTGCTTCTCAGCCGATATCAATGTGGCATGCGGCACATTCGGGGCATCGTTCGGATGGATGCTCAATTTCTGGCATCGCGGATTCAACATATTCCTTGGAATGGATCATACTCCAGGAAAGCTTTCTAAAGAGGGGATACCGCTGAATTCCAACGGTTCGTTCAACTTCGGCATAAATTTCCCGTTCTGAATCACGCCGGTAATGCACATGTCCTTTGCATTAAGCCGCAAAATATGGTATAATGTGACATTAAATGCCGAATGTTTTGGCAGAATAAATTAATTGTTATATATTTGGCAATTATTTCGGAAGAGCGACAGCCCCGGACGTCAGGCGTCCGGGGCCGACTCACCGGATTTAAGTATAAATAATCATAACCACCATTATGAATGAGCTTGAAAAAACAGTAGCCCCCGAGGATACTGTGACCCCCACGCCCGAAGTGGCGGAAACTGAGAATACATGTATTGAAGAATCATCGCCGTCATCGGATCTCGCGCAGGTTGCCGACGCGCAGACGGAAGACGGGCAGACGGAAGAGGAGAAAGCTGACAGCAGGCGTATCCATTTCATGTCGAAAGAGGAACTCCGCGACACACTGAAAGCTATATTGGAGTCCGGCAACATGGAGGCGCACAAAGAAGTCACGGCGATCAAACAGGCCTTCTTCAATCTCAAGAACAGAGAAAACATGGAGTTGCTTGACGCATATGTCGAGGCAGGAAATGATCCGGCCACATTCTCCGCCCAGCCAGACGAGGTGGAAAACGAGCTCAAGACATTATACGCAGATTTCAAGGAGCGCCGTGCCGATTATCTGGCAGCCGAAGAGGCAAGACGCGCCGCTAATCTTGAAAAGAAACAGGAGATCCTGACATGTATGGAGGAAATTGCTGGCGACATTGACAATGTCAATACAAAATTCCCCGATTTCCAGAAACTTCAGTCGGATTTCAAGGAGATAAAAGAGGTGCCGCCTACAGCCGAGACCGAGATCTGGAAACAGTTCCAGAACGTGGTTGAACGCTTCTACGACAATCTGAAGATCAACAAGGAGCTGCGCGACTTCGACTTTCGCAGGAATCTCGAGGCGAAACGCGCGCTCATCGAGGAGGCTAAGAAGCTTGAGGCCATGTCCGATCCGGTGGTGGCATTCAGAGTGCTTCAGGGCCTTCACGACCAGTGGCGTGCCGTAGGCCCGGTGGCAAAAGAGATCCGCGAATCCGTATGGGATGAGTTTAAGGAGGCTTCGACTGTGGTCAACCGCCGCCATCAGGAATATTTCGAGCAGCGCAAGGCCGCCGAGCTTGTCAACGAGGAGGCAAAGTCAAAGCTGTGTGAAGAGATCGAGTCGATTGACACCGCTGCGCTCAAGACATTCTCTGACTGGAATTCATCGACCGACCGTATCGTGGAACTTCAGAAGAAATGGCGTGAATACGGATATGCCTCTAAAAAGGCCAATACTGTTCTTTACAGCCGTTTCCGCAAGGCGTGCGACGAATTTTTCGCGGCAAAGGCCGTTTGCTTCCAGCGTGCCAAAGATGAATTCAATGAGAATCTTGTGAAAAAGACCGCGCTTTGCGAGAAAGCTGAGGCTCTCAAAAACACAGAAGATATCAGAAAGGCAGCGGATGAAGTCGTGAAGCTTCAGGCGGAGTGGAAGAGCATCGGAAGCGTGCCGCGCAAGCAGAGCGACGCTCTCTGGCAGAGATTCACGACAGCATGCAATTATTTCTTCGATGAGCGCAAGCGCCAGAGCAAGGAGCGACACCGCGAGGAGCAGGAAAATCTTGAGAAGAAGCGCGACATAATAGCCCGTCTGTCGGAACTCCCCAAAGATGGCGACCGCAAGGAGATCATGCCCAGAATCAAAGAACTCCAGGCCGAGTGGCAGACTGTAGGCTTTGTGCCTTTCAAGATGAAAGACAAGATCTTCACCGAGTATCGTGCCGTGTGCGACGCTCTCTATGACGCCTACAACCAGCGTGAGGCCCGCCGCCGCATGAATGATTTCCAGAACCGAGTGTCGGAGATCAAGGGAGACGGAAGCAAGGTCAGCCGCGAACGCGACAGACTTGTCCGCATCTGCGAGAGCCGCAAGGCAGAACTCAAGACAATCGAGAACAACATGGGATTCTTCAGCATCAAGTCGTCGGCCGGCAACTCGATGCTCAAGGACATGGACAACAAAGTGAAGCGTCTCAAGGATGATATCAAGGAGCTGGAGCAGAAGATCGCTCTGCTTGATTCCGAGAAATGACGTGTAAAGATGCGACAAAAGGTGCGGTCTGCCATGCGGCAGTCCGCACTATTTTTGTGCAGTCCGAATAAACAGGGTGCTACAGACGTTGCTATAATTGCAACGTCTGTAGTATAAGACCATATCGCATAAAAAATGTTAATACAGGGAACAAAGACAACTTAAATAAGTTAGTTGACAAAAATATAATAATGAATACCCCGGCGAATAATGTTAGCGCAACATCGCAGATTCCGGCCAGCCTTGAACGTTTTGCTCAGTCGCATAGCCAGCTGTGTTCTTTTACCTGCAAGGCCAAATCTGGCCGAAATCTGTTCGCCCTTATTTACATTTTTTGTGGCATGGGGTATAAATATATACAGGTATTGAGATGAATATTATACAGATACACAATTCGCACTATATGAATCGGATATGCGCTTTCTGCAGACTTCGCGGCTTTCTTGCAGCGGGAGTGGCACTGCTTCTTTTTTCGTTGACATGTCACGCAGATACGGCTTTACCGACAGTAGAGGTCAATGCATATAAGGACAACATAACTCTGGCAAGTCATGGTAATCCTGAAGCCGCAAGAATTGTCGGAGACTGCTACCTGACAGGTACGGGCGTAAAGACTGATGTCAACCAGGCATGGAAATGGTATGCCAGGGCCGCCGGGAAAGGAGACAACGAGGCCCGCTACCGCATAGCTGTGCTATATCATGAGGGAAAAGGAGTGAGGCAGAATGACGTCGAGGCGGCTTATTGGTTCGGTCGTGCAGCGAAAAACGGCCATCCTCTTGCGCTGCTCAACCTTGCTGACTGTTATTATACAGGCCGGGGACTGATCGGCGACAAGAGGATCGCTGCCGAGAATTATTGGAGAGCTGCCGACCGTGGAGTGGCCGAGGCGGCCTACAAACTGGCTCTTATGCTGCGTGACGGAATCGGTATGCCGCAAGACAAACCGATGGCTCTGAAATACTTCAACCAGGCGGCTGCATCGGGTTATGCCGACTCCGAACTGCTTGCCCAGTTCCTTGTGCAGGAAGGCGTGCGGCTGCCCGTCAAAAAGGGAGTGGCGACAGTCGGCAAGAACAAGAGAACGTCTGCGAAAACATCTGCAAAGTCTGCTTCTTCCAAAAGATCAGGAAAGACAAAGAGACGCAGATGATCATGCGGCATAAGTAATATATCCTTTTTTTCAAAGCTTTTTGAAAAGGAAATGCAACAATAAGGCGTGTGGTTCTGTTGATAATTCAGATTCCACTCTTATTGCTTTGTTATGAATCGTATCAGGATTGCGGCAACTGTCTTTGCCGCGCTTATATGTGTGATTCCCGTTTTTTCACGGAATCCCGAACCGGGAGTTCCGGACAGCATGGTTCCGGGCAGTATGATTGATAATGCCGATGCGGAATCTTCGCTTGCCGATACGGTGTGTGGTCACGCCATCGGCGCATCCTCACGTCGCCGTGTCGGTCTCGTGCTGAGCGGAGGTGGAGCGAAAGGGATAGCTCATGTAGGTGTCATAAAGGCTCTTGAAGATAACGGTATCCCAATAGACTGTGTGACAGGTACATCTATGGGCGCCATTGTCGGAAGTCTGTATTCCTGCGGATGGTCGCCCGAAAAAATGCTTGATTTCTTCACCGCGTCCGATTTTCTTGACTGGGCCACAGGAACCATCAACAAGAAAAACATTTACTACTACTATGAACCGGCACCTACGCCGAAGTGGGTGTCGGTAAATGTGAATTTCCGAAAGAAAGAGTCGCTGCCCAATCAGATCATACCCACAAGCCTTGTCAGTCCGTTGCCGATGAACATCGAGTTCCTTAGACTGTATGGTCCTTACACCGAGCAGTGTGGCGAGAACTTCGACCGGCTTTTTGTGCCGTTCAGATGTGTGGCCTCCGATGTATATCACAAGCACAAGGTTGTCTTCGGCAAAGGCTCTCTCGGCGAATCTGTAAGAGCGTCGATGAGTTTCCCGCTCGTTTTCCGTCCCATTGAGATAAATGGAGTTCTCATGTATGACGGCGGAATATACGACAACTTCCCTGTCAATGTCATGGAAAAGGATTTCAATCCGGATTTTGTGATCGGAGTGTCTGTGTCGGGAGCGGATTCGAAACCTGTCAGTGGTGACATGTACAGTCAACTGGAAGACATGATCATCCAGAACAATGATTATTCGATGCCTTCGAAAAAGGGAGTAAAGATACAAGTGCCGGTTCTCGACTTCGGGGTCCTTCAGTTTGAAAAGGCCCGCACGATATACGACATCGGCTACAAAACCGGGCTTTCAATGGTCGACTCCATCAAAAACCGTATCGATGAGAGAATGCCACTTTCCGAAGTGACGGAGCGACGCTCCCGCTTTACTGCAGAGACGCCGGAACTGGAATTCGATTCAGTAAGAACCGAAGGGGTAGAAGGGAGTCAGGCGGAATATCTTAAATATCTTTTCACTCACGACCGTCACGGAAAGATCAGCATGGAACAGGTCACATCTGCCTACTATCGTGCAGTCACCGACGGCTCTCTGAGCAATCTTGTGCCGGTGGCCGTCTTCGGTCCTGACGGCAGAAACACATTGCTTCTCAAGGCGACGCCACGGCGTCCGTGGACTCTGTCGGTCGGCGGTTTTGTCACGACATCGACCAACTCCATGCTCTATTTTTCCGCAGGTTACCATACGCTCGGGCACAACTCGCTTGATGTTTCGGCGAGCGCATGGGTCGGACAGGCGTATCTCGCAGGTATGGCAGATGCGAAATTTGCACTCCTCACCGAGATCCCCTCATACTTCCAAGTGACCGGAGTGCTGAGCAAACAGAAATATTATGAGAACGAGGTGCTGTTTTTCAAGCAGTCTAGCCCGATGTTCACTACAGAGGTGGACAATTATCTGAGAGGTGGATATGTATGGGCAATCGGTCGAAGAATGAAGGGCTATGCCAATATTGCCGGAGGATACATCTCTGACTCTTATTTTTCTCCCGATGCGATAGATGACCGCGGACACCGCGATATGATACAGTACAGAGTGGGTGTACTGCGGGTCGGCATTGAGTCTAACAGCCTTGACAATCAGATGTATCCGTCGGCGGGTACGAAGTGGTTTGCTGATGTGGATCTCAGTTGGCAGTCATCGCGGTTTTGTCCGTTGGAAAACAAGCGCGGAGGAGGTGGATGGAAATCACGTCCGGTCGCTGCTATTGAGACGCAGTGGCAGCGATATTTCCCCGTAGGGAGCAAGTGGGCGGTCGGCGCTTATGCAGCGGGCAGAGCCGCGCTGCAGAGACTTGACCAGAATTACACCAATGTTTTGGTTCATGCACCGTCGTTCGCTCCGACTCCCTCGACTCAAAATTATTTCAACATAGCGTTCAGATCTGACAATTTCGTAGCGGCTGGTGTGATCCCGATGTGGAAACCGTTGAAACGCATGCAGGTCAGGGGAGATTTTTATCTCTATATGCCTGTGCGCGGCCTCGTCGACATGGGGCGTATGAATGTGGCCCGCTACGAAGGCTGGCTCAATCACCCCGAATTTCTTGGCGAGCTGGCCGTGATCTATAACTTCCCATTTGCAAGTCTGTCGTTCTATGGCAATTATCTATCTTCTCCGGCTCGTAACTGGAATTTCGGCATATCGTTCGGACTTCTTTTCAGGGCACCGAAACTATTGCGCCATTGAATGCGTCTGACGTCCACACCGTCGAGTCTGACAGCACAAGCATGACAGCCATTCCCTGGGCAGATGCAAGCTGTTCGGCCTTCTCTGATCCCATAGCCATCATTGCTGTGGCGAGGGCATCGGCCTCCATGGCGGTGGGTGCGATCACGCTTGCGCTCAGCACATCTGTTCTCGCCGGGCGTCCTGTCAAAGCGGATATGGTGTGTCCGTATGTGCCGGCGGCATCCCGGCGGAAGTTGCGGTAATTGCCCGATGTCGCGAGTCCTTTCCCAGTCAGTTCCACAATGCACTGTGATTCATGTATCAACGAATCCGACATAACCGGACGGTCAACAGATATACGCCATTTTCCACCAGAAGGAGATTTGCCCGAACAATATATCTCGCCTCCGATCTCGACAAGATAGTCAGTCACTCCGTTGCGAGAAAGCATTTCGCCCACCTTGTCGCAGCCGAATCCTTTGGCTATGGCCGAATAGTTGAATTCAATTCTTCGGTCTCCTTTCACAAGCATTCTTCCTGAAAGGCGAGTCTTGTCCAGACCTGTAATATTGAGAAGTGAATCGATTCGGAGCGTGTCTTGTGTCGGCGAATGTCCCTTGCCGAATCCCCATGCCGTTATGAGCGGTCCGAGCGTCGGATCGAACGCTCCGTCCGTGATCCGGTTGATTTTACGCGACATATCGTAGACTCGCGTGTAATTGTCGTCAATGTCGATCGAGTCCGATGTGTTGACCCTGCTTGCCAGCGATTGGGGGTCGAATACGTTGAGCGAACCGCCCACTTCCCTGAAGACCGCGACAATACTGTCGGTCATGTCGCAGGCTGATCTGTAGGAGATATGGTAAGAGGTATGCCATACCATCCCCTCATCACGTCGGTATTCATCTTTGGCACAGGAGGTGAGGAGAATGGTGGCGGCGAGCGTAGCTGTGGCTGCTTTGGTGAAATTCATATGATTGGCTTTGTTGGTGCACAGTGGTGAAAACCATGATTCTGCACCATATGAACAGTAAATCACGCAAAAACTGCTTGATCGTTTTGTAAAAATAAGAAAAATAGTTAAATTTACGAAACGTAAAAACAAAAATGTAATCCAAAGAATCAGGAGCTTGTTTAATAATAATGTTGCTGTCAGGTCGGATAGCTTGCGATGATTTTTGACATGTGACGATGGAGTGCACTTTACGTACACAACAGAAGGACAGGTTGAAAAGCGGACAAGATAAACGAGACTGGCGGTGGCATCAGAACCGGACTGGCTCTTGTGGAATTGTAAAACAATTGCAAAAAACTTGAATAGATGAGAAATATTACCGTCTGAACGCCTTGACGGTAACATTTAATTAAACAGGCACTTAGATTAAATAAACTTATGCATTATGAAAGAATCGTTTTTGTTTCTGGCCGATGGATTTGAAGAGGTGGAGGCCCTTACCGCGGTCGATGTGCTGCGTCGCGCAGGCATTAATGTCAAAACTGTTTCCATAACTTCGTCGCAACTCGTGACGGGAACGCATGGCATCACTGTCAAGGCCGATGTCCTCTATGACTCCACGCATTTTACTGATCCCGCATGGTTGATTCTGCCCGGCGGTCTCCCCGGTGCCGACAACCTGCACGACTTCGCTCCGTTGGTCGGTCTGCTCAGACGTCAGGCAGAGTCTGAGAGCGGACGCATTGCGGCAATATGCGCCGCTCCCGCTGTAGTGCTTGGAGAAGAAGGCCTGCTCAAAGGCCACAAGGCCACATGTTATCCGGGATTCGAAGACCGTATGACCGGAGCCGAACACATTGACGCTCGTGTGGTGTGCGACGGTAAATTTGTGCTCGGCAACGGCCCCGCCTCGGCACTGAAATGGGCTCTCGCCATAGTCGAGAAAGAACTCGGCGAGGAAAAGATGTTCAACATCGCCAACCAGATGCTGTTCTATCCCAAGAGCACTGAAAACCCCGACAACATTTTCGGTTAGTGAGAATTTCCGGTCAGCAGACCGATCGGTTTTCCCGGTAAATCAGAAATAATTTGGACAAGTACTATACAATAGAGAATGCCGGCTCATCGCGTTATACTGAAAAGATGAGCCGGTTTCTTTCGTTCGCGTTGCCCGTCTCATCGGCCGACGCGGCGAAGGCGGAGATAAAGGAATATCAGAACCGGTATCATGACGCACGTCATGTCTGCTGGGCATACATGATCGGGCCAGATCGTAAAGAGTGGCAGCTCAACGACAACGGAGAGCCGTCGGGCACGGCGGGCAAACCGATTCTCGGCCAGATCAACAGCATGGAACTTACGGATGTGCTGGTGGTGGTGGTGAGATATTTCGGGGGAATCAAACTCGGCACATCCGGTCTTATCTCTGCCTATCGCGAGGCGGCGCGTCTGGCTCTTGAGGAGGCAGGGCGAAAGGAATGCCGTCAGATGCGCCGGCTCGGGCTGGAGTTCTCATATGAGACGGCCGACAGCGTGATGCGGATCATCAAGAATCCGGAAGTCACGATCGTCAGCAAGACGTTTGACAACATGTGTCATGCTGTTGTGGAATTTCCGCTCGATCTGGAAACTGAACTGACAGGCAGACTCTCGAAAGTAGAGGGGATCATGATCGAGACGACGGAGGTGTGAATCCCTTATGAAATGCCTCAAAAATGCCTAAAATTATTAAATATCTGTCTGAAATTGTGATTAATTCAAAAAAAATTACGATATTTGCATTGCAAAATATGTCAGAGCCATTGGATAATACTCTGATATGTATTGCAAATGGTTGAATCATATTTACTTTACTCAGCCTTTGCGGACAAAAATCCGCCGGGGACAGGATTACTTTGGGGTAATGACCTGACAAATCTTTTAACAGATCTATAAAAATGACAAAGGCAGAAATAGTAACTGAAATTTCACGTAGCACCGGCCTTGAAAAGGCTGCCGTGCTGGCTACTGTTGAGAAATTCATGGAAGTTGTCAAGGACTCCATGGCTAACGGCAATAACGTGTATCTCCGTGGATTCGGAAGTTTCACTGTAAAGACCCGTAAAGAAAAGACAGCAAGAAACATCTCTCGCAACACAACTATCAAGATTCCGGCGCACAAGGTTCCCACATTCAAGCCCTCGAAAGTGTTCCTTGACGCAGTCAAAAAGTAATAAGCCGAGACAGATCACTAATGCGGATATGATCGAAGCTAAACCGTTTAATCAATAAAAATAACAATTATGCCCAGCGGAAAGAAGAGAAAAGGCCACAAGATGGCTACTCACAAACGCAAGAAAAGACTGAGAAAAAACCGTCATAAGAAGAAATAAGCATATTTCCTCATTTGCGTTGAGACGCGGCAAGGGGTTATGGTTCGTCAAGTATAACCCTGTAGACTCCCTGCCGATAAAAGAACAAACCGAACCATTGCCTCCGGCATGCGGGAGTTTGTTCTTTTTAATTTGTATCCGGTGCGCCGCTACGGGTTTTCTGTGCGCCGCACGACATTTTTAACTCTTTATGAAAAGCGAATTAGTAGTAGACGTCAGTCAGGAGGAGATATCGATCGCCCTTCTTGAGGACTCCCGCCTTGTCTCGCTCCAGAAAGAAAGCCGCAACATAGCATATGCCGTCGGTGATCTCTATCTGGCCAAAGTGAAGAAGATAATGCCGGGACTTAATGCCGCATTCGTGGATGTCGGCTATGAAAAGGACGCTTTTCTTCATTATCTTGATCTCGGTGCCCAGTTCAGTTCTTATGCCTCTTTTCTTGAGGAGGCTTTCAAGGACAAGAAGCGGGTACCGTCCATATCCCGCCAGAAGCTGCAGCCCGACATACCCAAGCAGGGGACAATACAGTCTGTGCTTCAGCCGGGACAACAGCTCCTTGTGCAGATAGCCAAGGAGCCGATCTCATCCAAAGGCCCACGACTGACAACGGAAATCTCATTCACAGGCCGCTACATGGTCCTGATGCCTTTTGGCGACAAGATTTCCGTATCGCAGAAAATCAAATCGACCGAAGAGAAGATAAGACTCCGTCAGCTTATCGGGAGCATAAAGCCCAAAGGCTTCAGCGTGATAGTACGCACATCGGCGGAAAACAAACGCGTAGCCGAACTGAACAACGAACTCCGCACCCTCCTGAAGAACTGGGAGGAGTCTGTGGCCAAGATGCAGCGCAGCAAGTCGCCTACCCTGATTTATGAAGAAGACTCAAGGGCGGTAAGCGTCATTCGCGACATGTTCAGTCCGAATTTCGAGAACATATATGTAAATCATGCGGAGACATTCACGCAGATACAGAATTATGTGGCTCTCATATCACCCGAGAATAAAGAGATTGTCAGACTTTATTCGAAAGATACGCCGATTTTCGACAACTTCAATATCACGCGTCAGATCAAGAGCAGTTTCGGCAAGACTGTGTCGTTCCGTTCCGGTGCTTATCTGATCATCGAGAGCACCGAAGCTCTTCATGTCATAGATGTGAATTCAGGCAACAGAAGCAAGGCATGCCCTGATCAGGAGTCTAACGCCCTTGATGTCAATCTGAAGGCTGCAGACGAGATTGCAAGGCAGCTTCGGCTCCGCGATATGGGCGGTATAATAGTCGTGGACTTCATCGACATGGGCAAGGCTGAGCACCGCCAGCAGCTCTATGATCACATGAAGGAAGTGATGGCCAATGACCGTGCCCGTCACAATATTCTTCCTCTCAGTAAATTCGGCCTGATGCAGATCACAAGGCAGAGAGTGCGCCCGGTGCTCGACATAACGACGCATGAGTCCTGTCCGTCTTGCTTCGGAAAGGGAGAGGTGCAGGCCTCGATTCTGTTCACCGACAAACTCGAAGAAAAGATCGAGTATCTTGTCGAGCATCTCAAGGTCAGGAAGTTCAATATGTATATCCATCCGTTTGTCGAGGCTTACGTCAAGAAAGGGGTTTTCTCGCTTTACGGCAAGTGGAAGCGCAAATATGGCCGAGGCTTCAAGGTCATAGCCGATGAGTCGCTTGCATATCTGCAGTACAAAGTGCTTGATACCGAAGGCAAGGAGATAGATGTCAAAGAGGAAAGCGACATAAACTCAAGTCAGAGCAAAAACCGACTGAGAGCGAAAAACAGAGACAAGGATAATGAAGAAAACTGAAACATGACACATGTCATATAAATACAACCGGGGCAAACGACATAGTTTCGCCCCGGTTGTATTTATATGTATTATCCGGGTCTTTGATATCAGATCTCTTTCTTGTCTGTCGAGAAGAAATCGGCGACAATGAATGTGCTGCCTCCTATGTAGATTATGTCTTGTGGCGATGCCTCCTTTTTAGCAGCCTCGAAAGCGGCCCGGACGCAAGGATATCCTTTGGCTTCAAGACCGAGCGATCTGCAGTGTTCCAGTAGTTCCTTCCATTTCATTGCCCGTGGAATCTGCGCCTGACTGACATAATAGAGAGCATCTTCTGGAAACATCGGCAGAATGTGGGGCACGTCCTTATCGGCCACAAACCCGATGACGAACCTAAATTTGGCACCGCTCCTTTCAGACCGTAATTTCGCAAGCTGACGCAGATTATATTTCAGCCCAGCCTCATTGTGACCTGTGTCGCATATGACGAGCGGATTGTCCGACAATACTGTCCAGCGGCCTTTGAGTCCTGTCAGCGATTCGACATCGTGAAATCCGATGCGTATAGACTCATCGTCTATCAAGACTCCGTGCCGACGAAGCTCGTCGATCGCGACTCGGGCAGTATTCACATTTTTTTGCTGATAATCGCCGTGAAGACCGCATTCAAGCGAGAAGTTGGCTTCGTTGTCGATCTCCCTATAGGCTTCTCGCAAAGGTGCGCCGACAGCGGCGGCTTTGCTGCGGAACGTATTCTCAGTCTCGCTGTCAGCCTCTCCGATCACTGCCGGGATGCCCGGTTTGATGATTCCGGCTTTCTCATATGCAATCTGCGCGAGAGTCTCTCCGAGAAACTGTGTGTGGTCTTTTGAAATGTTGGTTATCACCGACAGCAGTGGAGTGATGATATTGGTCGAGTCGAGTCGTCCGCCCATGCCGACTTCAATGACTGCATAGTCAACGTCCATATCGGCAAACCATTCGAAAGCCATCATCATGGTGAGCTCGAAAAACGATGGCTGGTCGCCGGTGTCGCCGCTGTTTTTCCATCGTTCGACAAAATCGACTACTCTGTCGCGGGGTATCATTTCTCCGTTGACACGCATGCGTTCACGGAAATCCACAAGATGAGGTGATGTATATAAAGCTGTCTTGTATCCCTGGCTCTGCAGTGTCGCGGCGATAAGGCTTGACACGCTTCCTTTGCCGTTGGTGCCGGCCACGTGTATCGCTTTCCATCTGCGGTGGGGATCTCCGAAATGGCGAGAGAGTGCCTCGCTCCGTTCAAGACCGGGCTTGTAGGCTGCGGCACCCACGCGCGAGAACATCGGCAACTGTGCGAACAGCCAGTCTATGGCTTCATTATATTCCATACAGTAGATAGCCGGTTATTCCGGCCAGTATTATCACAAGAATCGGATGAGTCTTTATGACCCTGTTTCTTAGTTTTATAGGGAAATATACCAGACAGAAAGCCGCAGCGCATATAATGACGCTTGCGGCAAGCTGCCATGATTTGTCGTTCGGATTGAAGTTTGCGGCGTTCATAAGCATTATGGCAGCCGATGCTATAAGACCGACCACCACCGGACGAAGGCCGGAGAATATCCCTTTGATGACTCCGCTCTCGTGATGCTTCCTGATGAAGTGCGAACAGTATAGTACAAGAAAGAACGACGGGACGGTCACGGCAAGTGTGGCGAGAACCGAACCTGCCAGCCCCCAGAGTGGGGCGGAGAGAGCGGGATTGACGCTGCCCGGAGCCACAAATCCTATATATGTGGCGGAGTTGATGCCGATCGGGCCGGGGGTCATCTGAGATATCGCAACGATATCGGTGAACATCTGTTCAGAAATCCATGCATTGTCCGACACCACAATCTTTTCTACGAGCGAGAGCATGGCGTAGCCGCCGCCGAAGCCGAAAATTCCTATCTTGATGTAGGCCCATATGAGTTTCCAGTATATGCCCATGTCGAGAATCATTTTTTATTGAGCCTCCGGGAAGGAATCCGCCAGCAGAGGAATCCTCCGGCTCCGCCGAGAATAATGTAAAGTATCGGGTTTGACACGAATCCAAGATCGAACGATATGAGCAGTGCTACAGCGAGTGGAATCCAGACCGTCTTCCATGTCAGCCCGGCGGAACGTGCCGACGTGATGACAGGAGCGATGATCAGGGCGACTACTGCCGGGCGTATACCCATGAATATTGCCGATATGACCCTGTTGTTTTTTATCATGTCGGGCGTAAGAAAGCCAGCAATCGCCAGTATGATCAGAAACGACGGCAATATCGTGCCGGCCGCTGCAACTATTCCCCCCTTCATGCCCCGGAGCTTGTCGCCGACGGCAGTGGCTATATTGACAGCAAGGATTCCAGGAAGCGACTGTGCTATGGCAAGAAGATCGAGAAAGTCATCTTTCTCGATCCAGTTATGCCGTTCCACAATCTCGCGTTCTATTATAGAGATCATCGCCCATCCGCCTCCGAATGTGAATGCCCCGATCTTAAGAAAGCTTACAAACAATTGCCAATACATCTCTTTATTAGGGTTTCTTGTCCATCCGGCTCCACACGTACCAGATATAGGCAATGACAAATGGTATGAAAACCGATGCGTAGCTCATGGCCGTAAGTGTGAATTCCGACGATGACGCGTTGCGGATTGTCAGTGAACTCATCGGGTCGGTGACTGAAGGCATAAATGCAGTGTCTCCGTAGCCTGCCATGCAGAAGAGCGCGACAACGGTCAGGAATGTCCCGGAGCCGCTGTACCATATGCCACTTGTGAAATGCCTTGACAGCACCGACCGGAGCAACCCGTAAAGGACAAGGAGAACGCCGATGGCGAGAATGACGGGAATCCATGGAAGTTCGCCGAGATTTCGGAGATATTTGTATGACACCTCTGTCACAGACGCGTTCATGCCGTCTGCAGTTGTCACATCATAGCCTGATGCGGTCAGCAATACGGCTACAAAGGCAAGGAACGCTACGACAAATATACCGCCGTTTATAAATGCACGGCGTCTGAGGATGTCGAAGAATCCGTTGTCGTCCGCAAATCGGTTCATCATGTACAGGCATGCCTGCATCCGGGCCAGAAACAGGACTGTGACGCCGAGAAGCAGGTTGCGCCAGTCGCAGATGGCCTCGATGCCGTGGGTCGGAGCCCATCGGGAAATGACCGGTGATCCGGCGGAAAGTATGTTGTCGCGGTTCACAGTGAAATCTGCTCCGAAGAAGAACATGCCTACAGCCACTCCGAGAAGAACGCATCCGACGCAGCCATTGACAAAAAGGAATGCATCGTAGGTGCTTGTGCCGTATACGTTACCTCCTTTTTTGCGGTATTCGTAACTCACTGCCTGAAGCACAAAACTGAAAAGAATCAGTATCCAGAGCCAGTATGCGCCTCCGAAGCTCGTGGAGTAGAACAGCGGGAAAGAGGCAAAAAACGCTCCTCCGAACGTGACAAGAGTCGTGAATGTGAGTTCCCATTTGCTGCCGAGCGCGCCGACCATTCTGTCGCGTCTTGAGTCAGTGTCGCCGACACTGAATATCATGGACTGCCCTCCCTGGACGAAAAGCAGGAAGACAAGTATTCCCCCGAGCACCGAGATCAGCAGCCACCAGTAATTCTGAAGATGTTCCAATGTCATGATATTATGCGTTTTCAGGTAAGTACAAAGGTTCTTTTGATTTCTTGTCGACGTACTTGCACATTATAGTGACTTCGGCGGCAAGCAACAGCGTGAACACTGCGGCGAACATCCAGAACGTTATCACGACCGACGATGTCGGTATATCGGAGATCGCCGCGCACGTCGGCAGCAGATCCTGGATTGTCCACGGCTGTCGTCCGACTTCCGCCACAGCCCAGCCCGCTTCCGAGCAAATCCACATGAACGGAACGGAAACCATGGCTGCGAGCTGGAACCAGCGTGCGCGTGTGATCAGATCCTTGCGGTAGACCAGAATGAGTGTCACGACAAAGAAAAGAAGGAAGTATGAGCCGAGCACCACCATAATGCGGAACATAGTGAATGTCAGACCGACAGGAGGAATCGCCTCTTTAACGTCCTTGAAATACGCGTATCCGAAATATGGATAATTGATGCGGAGTTCGCTTTCAGCAGCTGCAAGCGCCTCGTTGTCGCCGGCCTTTCTTGCCGCGTCATATTCGGCGAGAGCCTTATGTGCGAGCTTGCCCCGCTCGATTCGCTCGGCATAGCTGACAGTGCTGACTGTGTCGCCCTCTGCGTTGATAGAGATGCCCTGTATTATGTCTGATATGCCGGGCACGAACGAGTCGATGTCGTGATTCGCAAGAATAGAGAGTCCGTAGGGAATTGATATCTCGAACAGATACTCGTCCTCGGCATTGTCCCACTCTTTGTCGGGATTAAGGATCGCGATGCCGGTGAGCGACTGTCCTGTGTGTCCGTGATAGAGACCCTCCATGGCGGCGAGTTTCATGGGCTGGTGTCGTGCCACCTCTACTGCCGAACCGTCGCCGGTCTGCATGGTGAGCAGCATTCCTGCAAGTCCGAACCATGCGCCGGCCTTGATCGAATTTACGGCAAACCTCACATTGCGTTTTCTCCACAGCATATAGCAGCTGACTCCGATTACAAACACTCCCGAGAGTGCCCAGCCGCTGAATACTGCATGGAAGAACTTGTTGACCGCTACGCCTGAGAAGAGTGCCCAGAAATCGTTCATGACATTCCGCATTTGCGCCGGATCGAACTCCATTCCCACCGGATACTGCATCCATGCGTTGGCCACGAGTATCCATAGTGCAGATATCGATGCCCCGATCGCTGTCAGCCAGGTAGACAACAGGTGGAAACGCGGGCTTACCTTGTTCCATCCGAAGAACATCACTGCGCCGAATGTAGCCTCCATGAAGAATGCGACGATGCCCTCGATGGCGAGAGGAGCACCGAAAATGTCGCCTACAAACCAGGAATAGTTGCTCCAGTTTGTGCCGAACTCAAACTCAAGTATAAGACCCGTGGCTACGCCGACGGCAAAATTGATGGCCAGAAGGGTCATCCAGAACTTGGTGGCTCGAAGCCAGTTGTCTGACTTGGTTTTCAGATAGACGCTCTCCATGACCGCCACGATCACCGAAAGTCCCAGAGTCAGCGGCACGAATAGCCAGTGGTAGATGGCCGTGATTGCGAACTGAAGCCGCGACCAGTCGACTAGACTTGTCAGGTTCTCCATAATTGACTGTGAATTTATTTTTTTTGGTCTAATCTGTGCAAAATTAATAAATTTTTACAAACATGAAAGGGGAATCTTCTAATTTATCTGATTTTTACAAAAGAATCGCCAGAGAGTTTCTTTTCTCACATTAATTTAGTAATTTTGCAATGACGCGTGTCTTGTCCAGACTTGCATCCGGCAGAAGCAGGTTATCTGAAGATACGCTAAATTTAAGATATTATGGCACTTTGGTTTGAATGTAAAGTAAGATACGACAAGATGCAGGAAAACGGCATGGTCAAGAAGGTCAATGAACCCTATCTGGTTGACGCTTTGACTTTCACCGAGGCCGAAGCCCGCATAATAGAAGAAATGAAGCCATTCATTTCAGGTGAGTATTCCATCTCTTCGGAAAAGAAGACCAGGATCTCTGAGATTTTTTTTAATGAGGGAGCCGACCGTTATTATCTGGTTAAGGTTAACTTCATCACGCTCGATGAAAACTCGGGCGTGGAGAAAAAGACCGTAAGCCAGATCCTCGTGCAGGCGTCGGATTTCGAAGATGCTGTCGAGAAATTCAAGGAGGGCATGAAGGGTACGATGGCGGATTACGAGATAGGATCCATATCGGAGACAATGATTATGGATGTCTTCGGAGCAAATCTGAATCCCGACAACTGAATCAGGATGCAGTCATGATAGCGGAACAGATTAGAAAGATCCACGAAGAATTGCCCGGCGGAGTGTCGCTTGTGGCGGTTTCAAAGTTCCATCCTGTCGAGGCTTTGATGGAGGCCTATGAAGCCGGGCAGAGGATTTTCGGCGAGAGCCGTGTTCAGGAGCTTCTTGAGAAGATTCCGCAGATGCCCGACGATGTTAGATGGCATTTCATCGGTCACCTGCAGACCAACAAGGTCAGACAGGTAGTCGGGCGCGTCTCTCTGATAGAAAGTGTCGATTCCGAAAGGCTTCTTGAGATAATCGACCGAGAATCGGAGAAGGCCGGAGTCACAACCCGTGTCCTCATGCAGGTGCATGTAGCCAGAGAAGAGACAAAATTCGGTTTTATGCCCGATGAGCTTCTTTCCTTTTTTTCATCGCGCGGTTATGAAAAACTTAAAGCCACGCACCTCTGTGGAGTCATGGGAATGGCGTCAAACACTGATGACGCCGACCAGGTGCGGCGCGACTTTGCCGAAGTCTTTTCATTGTACGGCAGAATCGTGGCCGACAATCCTGACCTCCGTGGATTCGACACAGTTTCCATGGGTATGAGCGGTGACTGGCGGCTCGCGATCGAGGAAGGCTCGACCATGGTGCGTATAGGATCCATGATTTTCGGTTCAAGACAATATTGATATCACTACAGATTACCCGGAATTATCGAAAAACAAAATAACAATACTACAAGACAAAATTATGAATGACAAGACAACAGCCGCTAAGACGGCAAAAAGACAGGGCAGCGGTGTGGCCATAGTGGCCATGTTCTTCCTGTTCGCCATGATCTCTTTTGTGACCAATCTTGCAGCGCCTCTCGGCACAATCTGGAAGAACAGCTATGAGTGGTCTGGAATGGTCGGCAACTTCATGAACTTCTTCGCATACCTTATAATGGGTATCCCGGCCGGAACGATGCTTGAACGCATCGGATACAAAAAGACCGCTCTATGGGCGATGGCTATCGGTGCCGCAGGAATATTCCTCCAGTATCTCTCCAGCATGGTCGGAGGGGACACGGCAACCTTCAGTGTGGGCGGTCAGCCGGTCATGCTTAATTTCATCATCTACCTCCTCGGTGCGTTCGTTTGCGGATTCTGTGTCTGCATGCTCAACACTGTGGTCAATCCGATGCTCAACATGCTCGGCGGGGGAGGCAACAAGGGCAACCAGCTCATCCAGCTCGGCGGCTCGCTCAATTCTCTTGCCGGCACGCTTACTCCGCTCTTTGTCGGCATGCTCATAGGCACTGTGACCAAAAGTACCTCGATGTCTGATGTCTCTCCGCTCCTCTGGATCGCCATGGGCGTGTTCGTGCTCGCGTTCGTCATCATATCTTTTGTGGCGATTCCCGAGCCGCATATGCGTGCAAAGGGTGAGGGAAAGGTCAGAAACGCGCACAGTGCGTGGAGCTTCCGTCACACAGTGCTTGGAGTCATCGGCATTTTCTTCTATGTCGGAATCGAGGTCGGCATTCCTGGCGTACTCATTTTCTATCTGAGTGATTCTGCAGTTTCCGGCATAACCAGCAACGCCACAGCCGTGGCCGGAGCCGTGGCTGCAGTCTATTGGCTTCTTATGCTTGTGGGGCGTCTCTCCTCATCGGCGATTTCAGGAAGGATCAGCAGCCGCACACAGCTTATGGTAGCATCGACAGTGGCGATCGCCCTCATACTTCTCGCGATCTTCACCCCCGCGTCTGTCAGGGTTTCCATGCCATCTTATTCGGTCGAAGAAGGCTTCAATATGGCGCAGGTGCCAATCTCGGCGCTTTTCCTTGTGCTCTGTGGCCTCTGCACTTCGGTCATGTGGGGAGGAATTTTCAATCTCGCAGTCGAGGGGCTTGGCAAATATACCGCCCAGGCATCAGGCATATTCATGATGATGGTAGTTGGCGGTGGCGTGATGCCTCTGTTGCAGAATGCAATAGCCGACAGCGTGTCATACATGGCTTCTTATTGGCTTGTGATCGCCATGCTCGGTTATCTTCTCTTCTATGCTGTTGCCGGCAGCCGTAATGTCAATCGCGACATTCCGGTCGGCGACGAGGAGGAGATCCCTGACGCAGTCTGACAATAACTAACATTATATTTAATCACCTTTGTAAAAACACCATGGACCTAACAACAATGAATTCGGCCGCCGATAATCTGCGCGTGCTGATAACCGAAATGGTCGAAAAGGCCAATTCGGGACATCCCGGCGGCGCTCTGGGCGCAGCTGATTTCATCAATGTTCTCTATTCGAAATTTCTGGTCTACGATCCCAAGGATCCGCGCTGGTTCGTCCGCGACCGCTTTTTCCTTGATCCCGGACACATGTCGCCGATGCTCTATTCGGTTTTGGCTCTTGCCGGTAAATTCACAATGGAGGATCTTCAGAATTTCCGTCAGTGGGGCAGCGTTACGCCCGGTCATCCTGAGCTCGACGTCGAACGCGGCATAGAGAACTCGTCTGGTCCGCTTGGTCAGGGCCATGTCATGGCAGTAGGCTGCGCGATAGCCGAGCGTTTCCTCGCCGCCCGTTTCGGAGAGGTAGTGGCTCACAAGACTTATGCCTTCATATCCGACGGCGGTATTCAGGAGGAGGTTTCACAAGGTGCCGGCAGAATCGCAGGACATCTCGGACTCCATAACCTGATCATGTTCTATGACGCCAACAATGTCCAGCTCTCGACAAAGGTCGATGCTGTCGATTCTGAGGATGTAGCTGCAAAATACCGCGCATGGAACTGGAATGTGCTTGAGGTTGACGGTTCTGACGCCGCTGCCATAGCCGCTGCACTCGCAGTTGCCATAGAGGAGCGTGAGCGACCGGTCCTCATAATCGGCCACACCACGATGGCCCGCAAGGTTGTCGCCACAGGCGGCGGTTCGCTCGAAGGAGCAGTGTCCACCCACGGCCAGCCCCTGTCGAAGGCCGGTGCCGATATCACCGCTTCTGTCGCTGCGATGGGCGGTGATCCGGAGAATCCCTGGGTGATACGTCCGGAGGTGAAAAAACTATATGAAGACCGCGCTGCCGAGCTGGAGACTATCGTTGCGGAGAGACGCGCAAGATTCAGCAGATGGGCGGAAGAAAACCCTGCGGAAGCGGAACTGCTTCGCAGATACGAGAGTCTCGAACTCCCTGACCTCGACTGGAGTCAGGTCGAAATCAAGCCCGGACAGCCCACACGTGCCGCCTCGGCCGCTTGTCTCGGATTTCTCGCAGAGCATGTCGGCAATATGATCGTTTCGAGCGCGGATCTCGCCAACAGCGACAAGACCGACGGCTTTCTCAAGAAGACCGGCGAACTTGTAAAGGATAATTTCTCCGGCGGTTTCTTTCAGGCCGGTGTGGCGGAACTCACGATGGCATGTATCATGAACGGCATCGTGCTCCACGGAGGCATGTATGCGGCATGCGGCACATTCTTCGTGTTCAGCGACTACATGAAACCCGCAATCCGCATGGCCTCGCTCATGGAGCTTCCTGTCAAGTTCATCTATTCGCACGACTCGTTCAGAGTGGGAGAGGACGGCCCGACCCACGAGCCGATCGAGCATGAGGCGCAGATCCGTCTTCTTGAACAGATGTCGAATCTCAGCGGACGTCCGTCGCTGCTTGTGATCCGTCCTGCCGACAGTGCCGAGACCGTTGCCGCCTACAAGATGGCAATGGAAAATGACAAGACGCCCACAGTGCTGATTCTGTCGCGTCAGAATCTCGAGGATCTTCCAGGCGAGAACCGCAGGGAAGAGGCAATGAATTCCGTAAAGGGCGGTTATGTGGTGCGTCAGGCTGCAACCCCGGATGTTGTTCTCGTGGCCAACGGAAGCGATGTCGCCCTTCTTCTCCATGCGGCTGAGGAACTTGCTGCCGAAGGAGTGAACGCCAGCGTGGTGTCAATGCCTTCGGTCGGGCTTTTCAAGGCGCAGGATCAGGAATATCAAAACAGCGTAATGCCGGCAGGAGTCAGGATCTTCGGCCTTACTTCAGGTCTGCCGGCCACACTTTACCCGGTGATGCGCGGCGAATTCGAAGTAATGGGTCTTGAGCGTTTCGGTGCGTCTGCTCCGGCTAAGGTTCTCGAAGAGAAGTTCGGCTATACGGTTTCTGCTGTTAAAGCTCGTATACGCAAATTCCTCGGACTCTGATCGGCAGATCTGTTGCCAACTCAGATATATAAGCGCGGACACCTTCTGCAAAGAAGGTGTCCGTCTTTTTATGCAGATTACTTATTTTTAGGTATTGCGCAGGGGTGATTTTTGCAGTAATTTTGCAACGTGAAAAGGATAAAAAGAGATTTCAATACAAGATGACCTGAATCTGTCAATTTTATGATGACACATTTCTATGTAACCACATATTAAAATATTACTCGTAAGCCAAATGATCAGGCGGGGCATTTCCGGAGAGGATGTGCCCCGCTGCCTTTTCACTAATACCGTCTGCGTTGTTCCGCCTGTGTTATAATGAGAACGGACTCAGACGATCGTGATCGACGGAATCGACAGGTCTATCTCCTCCTTGCTGACCGGATGTGTGAATCTTATCCTGAATGCCTGAAGGGATATGCCTCCGTCGCGGTTGCTCCGCCGGGCTCCATATTTGAGATCTCCCTTTATGGGGTGTCCTATTGCCGACAACTGTGCCCTGATCTGGTGTTTTCGGCCTGTCAGAAGGTTGATCTCGAGAAGAGAGTATCGGTCGCCCTCCTCGACAGTGCGGTATTCAAGGCGCGACAGCTTCGCGTCGCGGTTCCGGCTGTCGGTAACGAAAGTCTTGTTGATTCTGCCGTCGGATACAAGCCAGTTCTCAAGCAATGCCTCTTTTTGTGCAGGATGTCCTTCCACTACTGCCCGGTATGTCTTGTGGATCTCTCCTTCGCGGAGTATCTTGTTCAGTCTTTCGAGAGCCTTTGATGTCCTGGCGAATATAACAAGTCCGGAGACCGGTCGGTCAATGCGGTGGACTACGCCGCAGAACACGTTGCCCGGCTTGTTGTATTTCTCCTTGAGATATTGTTTCACCATCTCTGAGAGCGGAGTGTCACCGGTCTTGTCTCCCTGTACTATCTCTCCGGCAGCTTTGTTCACCACGACAATGTGGTTGTCTTCGTAGACGATTTCCATAATAATGACGATTCAGAGTGAGTGTTAAATTGTTTCGACAGAACCCGTCAGAATCCCCGGCGACGTATCTTTATGGGAATCATCTCTTCGGAAAACTTCGCTCCGTCAGGAAGCACAATGGCAAGATGTCCGCCTCCTCCCGCACCGAGCATCTTCCATGCGATAGCCATGTCGCGGATTCTGTCAATCTCTTCAGCTACGCCAGGCTGCATCATGGCGGGGAACATCGAGACCTGCGCATCGAAAGAATCACGGAATGCAGCACCGAATCGGTTGAGATCACGATCCATTAAGGCGTTCCAGCATCTGTCGGCAGCGTCAGACAGTGCTTTTACCTTGCCGGGAGTGATATCTTTACCCTCCACTACCGAACATCCCGGACGGCGGGGAAACATGGGGATGAGAGCCAGATGATTCTCAAGCCATGAGAGAACAGCTTCGTCATGGCACGATTCAATCCGGTCCGGCCAGTAACGGCCGTCGTAATAATGGCGTGTCAACCCCGACATGCAGATACCTATTGCATCCTGCGCGCCCGAAACGTGGCCTTTGTTCTCCGGATCGTTCTCAAAGCAGAACAGCAGTCGGGCGAGCATCTCCTCGTTGTAATCAGGCAGCTCATAAGGCCATATTTTTTTAGCAGCGTTGCGGGTAGAGGTCGACATGCCGCCGCGCTCCATGAACTCCACTGTCGGTTCGATCGATACGGTTATGGCCCATCCCGCGCCATGTTGCGACACATACGGCTGGTCTATCCACGTTCCGGCGATGTCGACACGGTAGGGGAGGTGTGACTTCACTTCAGCCCGCAGCGACGTGGTGGAACGCGCGTCAAGACCTGCGTCGGGTTCACGCCTTAGTTCGATATATTCTATGCCCCTCTCGGCGCATAACCGGCGTTTGATATCACTGCCTCCATCCGAATTGACAACAAATATATCGGGCTTTACGGCATCCATAGTGTCAAGAAAGTCGAGCATTCCGCTTCCTGAATTGATGAACGCGTCTGTTACATATCTGATGGCCTTGACCATATAGAGCCGCTCCTTTTCGGAATACACGGTCTTGCGGTGTTTGAGTTGTTCGATGGTATTGTCGGAACCTATGCCGACATACAGATCTCCGAACTGTGACGCTTCCTTGAAAAAAGCCACATGGCCGGAATGGAGCATGTCGTAGCATCCGGAAACAAAAACTTTCTTATTCATAAGTCAATTCTCCTGAAGTGGAGCGTTATATTTTTTTCAGAATGATGCCCGCTGAATATGCCAGCACAGCGGCGAAACATGCGGCAGGTACCCAGAAAGAGCAACCGATGCGGTGAGTGTCCGATACATATGCCTGCAGTGGCGTAATCAGTGCTCCGCCCAGTATCGCCATGATGAGTCCGGAAGCCGCAAGTTTGGAATCCTCTCCGCCGATGCCGTCGAGTGCTATGCCATAAATGGTAGGGAACATCAGCGACATGAATGCCGATATCGAGACGAGTGCCCATACTGATAGCCATCCCTCGCCGAAGATCACGCCCACAGTGCACGCAATGGCGGCAACCGACGCTCCGGCAAGAAGCAGGACTGGTCTCACATAAGCCATCAGCCATGTGAATAGAAACCTGAATCCGGTAAATGCCACGATGGAATAAAGGAAGATCATCGAGGCCTCTTTCTCCACCACGCCGAGGCGATCCATCGCCAGTCTGATGGTAAAAGACCACACGCCTGTCTGCACCCCTACATAGAAGAACTGTGCCACAACTCCATATCTCCATCTTCGGTTTCTCCATAGTCTGCGGAATGCCGGTACTATCTCAAGGTTGCCGGAATCTTTCTCTCCGGGCATTTTTGCGAATGCTATCACTGCAAGAAGAGCTAACAGTACGAAGCCGATCAGCATGTATGTGCCCGATACGGCATCGAGTTCGTGCCTTTGTATCTCTGCAAGTGCTGCGGCATCCATACCGGCGCGCTCCGCAGCGTCTGACGCGTGAAGTTCCGAAAGTATGAAATGCCGGCTGAGCAGTATGCCGCATATCGCTCCGACGGGGTTCAGTGTCTGTGCTATGTTGAGCCTTCTTGTGGCGGTCTGTGGTGAGCCCATGGAGAGAATGTAGGGGTTGGCGGTGGTTTCGAGTACGGCGCAGCCCCCGGCCATTATATAGATGGCAAACAGGTAGAAACCATATGACCCGGCCTGCCCGGCCGGGTAGAACAGCATCGTGCCCGCCGCGTACACTGCGAGACCGAGTAGTATTCCGGCCTTATAGGAATGTCTGCGTATGAAGAGAGCCGCAGGCAGGGCGAAGCAGAAATAGGCACCGAAGAATGCAAACTGCACGAGCGATGTCTGAAGATCGCTCATCGACATTATGCGGCGGAACACAGCAAGCAATGTGTCGTTCATGTTGTTTGCCACTCCCCAGAGCAGAAACAGCAGCGACACCAGAATAAAAGGTATCCTGTTTTTTCTTGCGCTTCTATGTAGTAGGTCGGCTTTCATTCAGGCAGTTCAAATATCTGTGTCATTCTTTTCCATTTACCGGCAGATGTGCTTCCCGGCTCGCATTTCTGATATCGGCCGACGAAATTCTCCCACTCCTGTTGGCGCGGCAGAGTGGCGAGCTGTGTCATTGCCGTGTCGAAATCTATGTCATCAGGCATGTCAACTATCATCACCGCTCTGTTGCCATGAAGATAAATATCCATTCTGTTGATGCCTACAGATCTGATTCCGCGTGTTATCTCCGGCCATATCTCATCATGAATCCTGCGGTATTTCTGTATGCTTTCAGGCGAATCCGCAAGTTCGAGGGTCTGAACAAATCTTTGCATATCTTTTTCTTGTGTTCCTGGACCGATATTACGGTCGTCATATGCAAAATTAACAAAAAAAACTGTAAACCGATATCAGTAGTTTTGAAAATCCGCTGAACCGAAATCCGCTGAACCGAAAGTCTGCCGCCACTGCATCAATATTTTTGTGGGATAGGGTCTGACACGGAGATTTGTGCAAAATAAAAAGCTGAAAGTCGATGTTGACTTTCAGCTTTCGTTCGGTGGCGGGAGCAGGACTCGAACCTGCGACCTTTGGGTTATGAGCCCAACGAGCTACCACTGCTCCATCCCGCGATGTGATTTCGAATGCAAAATTACAACTTTTTTCTGAAACTGCAAAATATCAGCGTAATTTTTTTTGAAAATTTTTCAAAGAGGTGATCTGATAGTATCAGAAAGGCCGCTCCGCTGGGCGGAACGGCCTTTGGTATCAAGAGAAAATGTTATCAGTCATTCTTGCGGAGGGCGATCTCTTCGGGAGTGAGTTCGGGATCGGTCCCCCAGTTCTGGGCGGCGAGACGCTTGTAGTTGTTGTATCGCCACTGTGCGTTTGCCTTTGCGGCTGCGAACAGCTCGTCTGCGTCTTGCGGGAACATCTTGTAGAGCGATGCGAAACGCACCTCACCCTTGAGGAAATCGTTGAACTTGCTCCAGTCAGGCTCTTTCGAGTCGAGCGAGAAGGGGTTCTCTCCCTTTGCCTCAAGCTCGGGATTGTAGCGCCAGAGATGCCAGTAACCGCATTCTACCGCCTGTTTCTCCTCCTCCTGGCTGTGCCCCATGCCTTTCTTGATGCCGTGGTTGATACATGGAGCGTATGCGATCACGAGCGACGGACCGTCGTAAGCCTCGGCCTCGCGGATGGCTTTGAGGGTCTGGGCATTGTCTGCACCCATGGCGATCTGGGCCACATAGACGTAACCGTATGTGGTGGCGATCAGACCGAGATCTTTCTTGCGGATGCGCTTGCCGGCAGCGGCGAATTTGGCGATTGCGCCGATAGGAGTCGATTTAGACGACTGGCCGCCTGTGTTCGAATATACCTCGGTGTCAAGCACGAGAATGTTGACATTCTTGCCAGATGCGATCACGTGGTCAAGACCGCCGAAGCCGATGTCGTAGCTTGCGCCGTCACCGCCGACGATCCACTGGCTGCGTTTTGTGAGGTAAGCTGACAGATTGACAACGGTCTTGCAGTCTTCGCAGCCTTTCTCTGCTCCCGGGCGTGCCGCCGCAACGAGTGCGATGCCCTTGAGGTGTGATTCTCTGGCGTCATCGCGTGCGTCGAGCCATGCCTGTGCGGCTTCGCGTGTCTCGGCGGGAGCTTCCTCGCACGATGCGATGTTCTGTGCTGCCTCTTTCACGCGGGTGCGAAGTTTCTCGTATGCTATGTGCATGCCGAGACCGTACTCGCAGAAATCCTCGAAAAGCGAGTTGGCCCATGCAGGCCCGTGACCGTGCTCGTCGGTTGTGTAGGGTGTCGAAGGAACTGAGCCTGAATAGATCGAGCTGCAGCCTGTGGCGTTGGCCACAACCTCGCGGGTGCCGAAAAGCTGGGTGATGAGCTTAAGATAGGGAGTCTCGCCGCAGCCGGAGCATGCGCCAGAGAACTCGAAGAGGGGCTTGGCGAACTGGCTGTTCTTGACGTTGAGCGATATGTCGACAAGATCAGCCTTGTTGCTTACGTTCTTGACGAGCCATTCCCAGTTCTTGTCCTGACCGAGCTGAGTCTCGAGTGGCATCATCTTGAGTGCCTTCTCTCCCTTCATGCCAGGACACACATCGACGCAGTTGCCGCATCCGAGACAGTCGAGCACATCGACCTGCTGAACGAAGCGCATGCCGGCCATAGTCTTGCCGAGAGCGGGCTTGGAGTGATCCTCGCCGAACGGTGCTGCGGCAGCCTCTTCCGGTGTGAGTACGAAGGGACGGATCGCTGCGTGGGGGCAAACATACGAGCACTTGTTGCACTGGATACAGTTGGCAGTGATCCATTCAGGCACGAATGCTGCTACACCTCGTTTCTCATAGGCTGCAGTGCCCTGTTCCCATGTGCCGTCGGCATTGTCCTTGAAGGCTGAAACGGGGAGAAGATCACCGTCCTGAGCGTTGATCGGGCGCACCACCGTCTCGATGAACTCCGGAGCAGACGCCGCAGTCGGAGCGTCATCAGCGAGATCCGCCCATTCCGCCTTGACTTCGAGGCGATGGTATTCGCCGCCGCGGTCAACGGCCTGATTGTTCATGTTGACGATATTCTCACCCTTCTTGCCATATGACTTGACGATGAATTTCTTCATCTGCTCGATGGCGAGATCCACCGGAATAACCTCGGTAATGCGGAAGAACGCACTCTGAAGAATCGTGTTGGTGCGGTTTCCGAGGCCGATCTCCTGTGCGATCTTTGTCGCGTTGATGTAGTAGACGGTGATATTGTTCTGAGCGAAATATCTCTTTACCTTGTTGGGAAGGTTCTCGGCCAGCTCCTCGCCCTCCCAGATGGTGTTGAGCAGGAATGTGCCGTTGGGCATGAGTCCGCGTGTCACATCATACATGTGGAGGTATGCCTGCACATGACATGCCACGAAGTTGGGAGTGTTTACAAGATATGTCGAGCGGATGGGCTCGTCGCCGAAGCGGAGGTGCGAACATGTGAAACCGCCCGACTTCTTGGAGTCATACGAGAAGTATGCCTGACAGTATTTGTCGGTGTTGTCACCGATGATCTTGACGGAGTTCTTGTTTGCTCCGACAGTGCCGTCAGCACCGAGACCGTAGAACTTGGCCTGGAACATGCCTTTGCCGCCGACGTTGATCTCGGGACCTACAGGGAGAGAATGGCCGGTGAGGTCATCGACAATTCCGACTGTAAACTGGTTGCGGGGGGCGTCGGCCTTGAGGTTCTCGAAAACTTCGAGTATCTGGGCCGGAGTCGTGTCTTTCGAACTGAGACCGTAGCGGCCGCCCACGATAAGCGGGGCATTCTCTTTGCCGTAGAAGCAGTCTTTCACATCAAGATAGAGGGGCTCGCCTGTGGCACCCGGTTCTTTTGTGCGGTCGAGCACGGCGATCTTTTGGGCCGATGCCGGAACTGCGGCGAGGAAATGGCGTGCGGAGAACGGACGGTAGAGGTGCACGCTCACCAGACCGACCTTCTCCCCTTTCTCGCGGAGGTAGTCGATTGTCTCCTTGATGGCCTGGGTGACAGAACCCATGGCGATGATGACGCGCTCTGCCTCGGGATCGCCATAATAGTCGAACAGACCGTAGTTGCGGCCGGTAAGACGGTTCATCTCTTTTACGTATTCCTCGACGATCTCGGGAATGGCGTCATAGTAGCTGTTGCTCGCCTCGCGGTGCTGGAAGAACACGTCGGGGTTCTCGGCCATGCCGCGTGCCACCGGCTTGTCGGGATTAAGAGCGCGCGCGCGGAACTCGGCAAGCGCTTTCTGGTCTACGAGCGGAGCAAGATCCTCTTCGCTGAGAGCCTCGATTTTCTGTATCTCGTGCGATGTGCGGAAACCGTCGAAGAAGTTGACGAAAGGCACACGGCCCTTGATGGCAGCAAGATGAGCCACTGCCGAGAGATCCATGACTTCCTGTACGGAACCCTCGCAGAACATGGCGAAGCCGGTCTGACGGCATGCCATTACGTCCTGATGGTCGCCGAAGATGCTGAGGGCATGTGAGGCCAGCGTGCGTGCCGAAACGTGGAACACGCACGGAAGCAGCTCGCCCGCAATCTTGTACATGTTGGGAATCATCAGCAAAAGTCCCTGCGACGCGGTGTAGGTAGTGGTCAGTGCGCCGGCCTGAAGCGAGCCGTGAACGGCTCCTGCCGCGCCTGCCTCGCTCTGCATCTCCTGAACCATCACGGTCTCTCCGAAGATGTTCTTACGGCCTGCGGCTGACCAGTCGTCCACATACTCCGCCATCGTAGATGACGGGGTGATGGGGTAGATGGCCGCTACTTCGCTAAACATGTAACTGATATGCGCTGCGGCCTGATTGCCGTCGCATGTCAGGAATTTCTTTGTCTTGCTCATAGTTGCTTTCAATTATATGATTTACTTTAAGTCTATTATACTATGTATCTTTCTTCATCCTCCTCTGGCAGGGTCGGGTCTTTTATATACTGTTATCCTTTCCGGATCCGGAGGTTATTTTAAAACATTCGGCAAAATTACTAAATTTTTGCCGAATGACAACCTTTTTGCACATATTTCTACTTTTTGTGCAAGGAAAATATTAGTAATTTCAATAACTCTTTCTTAAGCGGGCGTCAGTATCCCGACGTCTGCCTATCCTATGATTGAGATGATTCGTTTCTCCCCTTTGATTTTTTTACCTTTTGCAGCTTTTATTGCTTCGGTGGCTTCAGTGGCTGACACGGCTGCGAGCGCGTAATGATCATATACATCTATTTTTCCTATGTCGGAAGCATTGAGTCCGGCTTCCTTGACAAGAAAGCCGAGTATGTCGCCCTTTGACAGTTTCTCGCGTCTTCCGGCAGAAAAATAAATCGTATCGAAGATCGCCGGGTGGTCATGGCTCTTGTCGTGGTCAAGATAGCGTGTTGTGTCGAAGCCGATATATTCTTTCACATCCTCTTGCGGGCCGATGAGTACGTATATGTCTCCCTCGGCATCGACACGCGCTGTGCGTCCGTTGCGGTGGGTATATGTCTCGGGGGTGAGCGGCTGGTGGTAGTGGATGACGTTGCGCACACCCTCGATGTCGAGACCGCGGGCGGCAAGATCGGTCGCCACGAGTATCGGGCGAGATCCGTTGTTGAACATGGCGATAGCCGTCTCCCGGTCGCGCTGGTCGAGCGCTCCGTGGTAGAGCACTGCGGGGATGCCTTTGCGTCGCAGCCACGCGGCGGTTCGTTCGGCGCTCTCGCGATGATTGACAAAGACAATGCTCTTCTGGTATCTGCCTGATTCCGACGCCAGATTCCACAGAAGCGTGGCAAGTGTCTCAAGTTTGTCGTTGGCGTCAGAGTCCACTCTATGCACGCGCGTGCGGCGGCGAAGCTCGCTGTTGCGTTCCGTATAGTCAAGTACGAGCGGATCTGTGAGCGTAAGAAAATCTGGCAGAACATCGGCTTTTGTGGCGGATGTCAGCATGATGCGGCTTACGTTTTTCAGACGCCCGAATATTTTCTTCATCTCTTTTTCGAATCCGAGTTCGAGAGATTTGTCAAATTCGTCGAGCACGAGAATACGCGTGGGTAGAACATCGATGTTCCGTCGGTTGATGTGGTCGAGGAGTCTTCCGGGAGTCGCGACGACAATCTCGGTGCCAGCCTTTAGGGAATTCACCTCGTCTTCGACTTTGTGGCCGCCATAGAGCGGTGTGGTCTTGTATCCGGGAGCGATCTCACGCATAATGCCGCTTATCTGGAGCACGAGTTCGCGCGACGGTGCTATGATCACTGCCTGCACTCTGCCCGCGGCAGGTTTCATAAGTTTGAGAAGGGGGAGTATGAATGCGAGTGTCTTGCCCGATCCTGTCGGCGACAGAAGCATTATGTCGCGTGCTTCCGATGCTGACTGCATCATTTTGCGCTGCATCGGGTTTAGTTCCGCTATGCCGAGTCTTTCATTTAAGAGCGGCATAAATTCTTTTTCTCTCATATCAGGATATCTGTGACCAGTCGACGGTCTTCATGAATCTATAACGCAATTCGAGGCGTAATGTATTGATCGATTGCTGTGAAATGTGAAGTTCACCCTCAGTCCGGTCGCTGTCGTCGCCCGGAGTCTCCACGAGTTCGGGGTGTGCGTTGAGTATCCGAAGTGCCGCTCGCCTGGCGAAGTTGAGTATCTGGCCGTCGGTGGCGAGGTTGGCTATATTGAGCGCGAATGCGATTCCGCTTTGCTGCGTGCCCTCCATGTCGCCGGGCCCCCGAAGCCGCATGTCGGCTTCCGAGATAATGAATCCGTCGGAGGTCTCGGTCATGATGTTGAGACGCTTGCGCGTGTCGCCCCCTATCGACTGCCGGGTGACCAGAATGCAGTAGCTTCTGTCCGAACCGCGTCCGACGCGTCCCCGAAGCTGGTGGAGCTGGGAGAGTCCGAATCTTTCGGCATTCTCGATGAGCATTACAGAAGCGTTGGGCACATTGACGCCCACCTCGATTACGGTTGTGGCTACAAGAATCCGGGCCTCGCCCGACACGAATTTCTGCATCTGCGCATCCTTTACATCGGGTTTCATGCGGCCGTGCACGCAGCAGACTTTGTATTGGGGAAAAATCCCGCATATGCGCTCATATCCGGCCTCTACGCTTTTGAGTTCGAGTTTAGGGTTGTCGGAAATCAGCGGATAGACCACGTATGCCTGGCGTCCGGCTGCAAGCTCTCGGCCGATCAGACGGTTCACTTCCATTCTGTTTTCGTCAAACCGCAGCATGGTCTCCACCGGTTTTCTGCCCGGAGGCAGCTCGTCGATCACCGATACGTCGAGATCACCGTAGACGGTCATTGCCAAAGTGCGCGGTATCGGTGTGGCGGTCATGACGAGCACATGGGGCGGTATATCGTTTTTTGCCCACATCCTTGCCCGCTGTGCGACGCCGAACCGGTGCTGCTCGTCTATCAGCACCAGCCCGAGACTGCGGAAACGCACCGTGTCCTCTATCAGGGCGTGAGTCCCCACGATCAGGTCTACCGATCCGTCGAGAAGTCCGGCGAGTGTCTCTTTCCTCTCTTTTGCGCGGGTGCTGCCGGTGAGGAGTCTGACGCTGAGACCGGTCTGTGCGGCCCATCCGCTCAGGGTCTCATAGTGCTGGGTTGCAAGTATCTCGGTCGGTGCCATCAGGGCGCTCTGGTGTCCGTTGTCGCAGGCCATAAGCATCGACATGAACGCCACCATGGTCTTTCCCGAACCCACGTCTCCCTGGAGAAGACGGTTCATCTGGCGGCCTGTGCGCATGTCTTCACGGATTTCCCGAAGCACTCTTTTCTGTGCTCCGGTCAGTTCGAAGGGGAGACACTCGCTGTAGAACCGGTTGAAATGCTCTCCGATTCTTGCGAATACAAGACCGCGGATCTTGTGGCTTCGTGCCCGTGAGAACCGGAGGATGTGCATCTGTAGATAGAACAGTTCCTCGAATTTCATCCGTTCGCGTGCCTTTTGAAGCAGATTCGCGTTTTCGGGGAAATGTATGTTGGAGAGGGCTTCTTTGAGTGGCATCAGCCTGAATTCATCGACAACCTCCTGCGGCAGAGTTTCCGGAAGATCTGCGAATCCGGGGTGGGAGAGGAGATTGCGCAGAAGTCCAGACAGCAGCTTGGGCGAATATCCTGCCTTGCGGATTCTGTCGGTTATGTTGTAGACGCCCTCGAAACCCTTGGGTGGGTTGTCGGGGTTATATGCCGACACCTCGGGATGCACCATGTTGAAGCTGCCGCGATAAGGTGTGGGCTTGCCGAAGAGCACGTATTCCGTGCCGGTTCTGTATGCGTCGCGCAGAGCGTTGACGCGTGAGAACCACACGGTCTGCATCAGCCGGTCACCGTCTGTAAACAGCCCCAGCAATCTTTTTTTCGCACCTTCTCCCTCGATCTGAAAACTAATAAAGCGGCCGCGTATCTGCACGAGCGGCATTTCACCTGTCAGTTCCCTGATTTTATAGAACCTGCTGCGGTCGATATGGCGGAAAGGGAAATAATGTAGCAGATCGCGGAATGTGTGCAGGTCAAGTTCGTCGGCGAGAAGTTTTGCGCGTTTCTCGCCAACGCCCTTGAGATACATGAGTTCTGTGTCTGCGAATGATCTCATTCTTTCATTCTTTCCCTGATCAGAGCTTCGGCGATTGCGAAATCCGAGGGATTGGTCACTTTGAAATTTTCAGGAATACCGTCATAAGGTGTGACGGCCACCCCGCTGGCCTCGACTCTCGATGCATCGTCGGTGAATGCCGGATTGTCAGGCAGTCTGTAGGCTTTGTGCAGAATGTCGGCGCGGAATACCTGCGGTGTCTGCACTGCGGCGAAGCGGCTGCGGTCTACAGCCCGGAGCACCCCGTCGGCATCGCGCTCTCGCAGGGAGTCTGACACAGGTACGACCGGGACCGCCGCTCCGTTGGTGCGGGCGCATTCCCACCCTCTTGAGATCATGTCGGCCGATACAAGAGGTCTCGCCGCGTCGTGCACGGCGATCAGCGTGTGCCTGTTCTCCGGAAGAGCGAGAATGCCGTTGGCCACTGATTCCGCCCGGCTTCTCCCTCCGGCCACAAGTCGCACTCTGATGCTCCTGACTTCTCTCGGAAGTTCCGACAGCATGATGTCGTAACAGTCGAAGAAACCGGGGTGCAAGACTATCGATATCTCGGTCGACGGATCCTCGTCATGGAAAGCCATGACCGACCTCCATAACATAGGAATGCCCAGCAGTCGTGCAAACTGCTTGGGCAATTCTCCGCCGGCGCGGCGGCCTTCGCCGCCGGCCATTACCAGCGCGTATTTTTCCATCAGTTGATCTGATGATGCATCACATGTTCATGCCGCCGTCGACCTGGATCACCTGACCGGTCACATAGCTTGCCATGTCGGAGGCGAGGAATGTGGCCACATTGGCGATGTCGTCTACCTTGCCGCCGCGTCTCAGAGGTATCTTCTGGCACCACTCGGCTCTCACCTCGTCGGGAAGTGCGGCAGTCATGGCAGTCTCGATAAATCCGGGAGCGATGGCGTTTGCGCGGATGCCGCGTGAACCCACTTCCTGAGCCACACTCTTGGCAAGTGCGATCAGACCGGCCTTGGATGCGGCATAGTTGGACTGGCCGGCGTTGCCGTGCACACCCACTACCGACGCCATGTTGATGATCGAGCCTGATTTCTGACGGACCATGATGGGCAGGATCGCGTGGATATAGTTGAACGCCGATTTGAGGTTGACAGCGATAACTGCGTCCCACTGCTGCTCGGTCATGCGGAGCATGAGGCCGTCTTTGGTGATGCCGGCGTTGTTGACCAGAATGTCGATGTGGCCGAAATCCTCCTTTATCTGCTTCACCACTTCCTCGGTGGCTGCGAAATCAGCCGCGTTCGAAGCGTATCCCTTGCATTTCACGCCATAAGCGGCGATCTCCTCTTCTGTCTTCTTGCCGTTCTCATCGATCACGAGGTCGGTAAATGCTATGTCGCAGCCTTCTGATGCGAATTTGAGTGCTATCTCCTTGCCGATGCCGCGGGCCGCGCCAGTGACGACGGCCACCTTTCCTTCAAGCATTTTCATGTCTTGTCTCTGTTTGTATATAGTCTTTGTTATTGTTCGCGCACACGAACGCCGTTGAGTATCAGATCGGCGATCATGCGCGACATGTCGTTTTTGTCTATTCCGTATTCAGTGAGGTTGTTCCTTATGTATGGCACGTCGAAACCCTGAATGGAGTTGGTTATGATTATGGCCCACTCCTTTATATCGGGGATGTCGAAAATTCCGAGAACCACCCCTTCGTGGAGTATGCGCATGAGCATCTTGATCTCCTTGCGCGAGATCACGGCGCGCGCCCGGTCCACCTTGCGCACGTCTCTGAAGAAACCTGCGCGGAGCGAGCCGTTGCGCGATACAATCTGGCGCATGGTCTCCATGCGGGTCGACACATATTCCCTCAGTTTCTGCTCGGGCGATATGGGTTTCGACACGATTGCGCTGAGGTTTTGCAGCAGGTCGTCGCTTTCGCTCTCGATAACGGCGTTGAAGATCTCGCGCTTGCTTTTGAAGTAAGTATATATCGTGCGGCGACCCTTGTCGGAGGCCGCGGCGATATCGTTCATAGTGGTGTTTTCCACTCCCTTTCTTGCAAACAGGGAGCGGGCAACCTCAATGAATCTGTCGCGCGTCTTTTTTACCATAATTCCATTAAGACCCCATCCCACAAAAAATGTTAATGCAGGGGTCGCAGATTTCGGTCAGATTTGACCTTGCAGGTGAAGGAGCATAGCGAGCTATGCGACTGAACCAAAAGGTCAAAGATGGCCGGAAGCTGCGATGATGCACCAACATGATTAGTCGGAGGGGTGTTCATTTTCAGCATCTAATTTACTAAAATTTATTCAAGTTACCTCTGCCCGGCGTCTTTTCGGCAAATTCCGCCAAGTCTCATCGGTCGTGTAGCCCGCTACACTCCCTCTTCAACTTGCGCAATTTCCTCGAAAATACGCCGCCCCTGCATTAACATTTTTTGTGGGATGGGGTCTAATCAGGGATTTTGTTGCCCGGCAGAATAAATCCGCCTGAAAAGAGTGCCGTTTTTCTCTTCTGTATGCAAAATTACAAAAAAAATCGTATAATGCATAAATTTGTCGGAACAGACTTCAGATTTGTCAGTCTTTGAGGTAGTATTCGATTGTCGAGACGACGCGGACTTTCTTGATATAGGGGGTGTACTGGTCGCGATCCTCGATCGAAAACTGTCCCTGCGACGCCGACTTGATCTTGCCGAGACGGCTCTGCGAGTCTTCGGCGAATTTGTCGGCGGCCTTGCGGGCGTTTTTCGTCGCATCGGCCACCATGTCAGGCTTGATTTTGTTCAGGCCGGTGAATTCATACAGAGTCTGGTAGCTGTAGTCTCCGGCTACAATGGCGATACCCTTCGCCATAAGTTCGGACTGCTTTGCCATAAGCTCGTTTACCTTGCTGACCTGGTCGCTTGTCACGACCACTACTGAAGTCACATTGTAGCGGTAGGGAGCCTGCTGGCCTCCGTAGTTGTCGGCCTGCATATCCTGCACTTTCGGCGCATTGACCGAATATTCCTTCTCGCTGATGCCGTTCTGTCTGAGGAATGCCACTATCGCGTTGTTGGTCGATTCCACATCGCCGTAGAGTGAGGCGAGGTCATTGCCCACATGCTTGCTGACGATGGGCCATGTCACCTTGTTTGCCTCGACCTCGCGCTCGCTCAGACCGCGCACGGTCACGACGCGAGAATTGGCCGATATGCGGCCGAATCCGTTGCGAATGAAGATGCCGAGAAGAGTGAGACCCACGGCGAGAAGGAGGGCTCCGCCCCATGTGCAGGCCAGTCTTACGGCCTCGCTTCTGTCACATTTGCAGTTGCTGTCTGTTTTCATTGGTTGTCTTTTGATAAAACTTGGGTTAATCTGAATATTGTAGTTATGTTATAACGATATGTCGGGATTATTTATTAATTTTGTGGCATAAAATACAAAAAAACATATGCTCGATAAGATCAAAGCACTGCGCGAGGAGATCGCCTCTGTTGTTGCCTCCGACAAGGAGGAGGTGGAGCAGTTGCGCATAAAATATCTCAGTAAGAAAGGTGCGGTTTCGGCTCTGATGGCCGATTTCCGTAATGTTCCGGCAGAACTCAAGCGTGAGGTCGGACAGAAGATCAACGAACTGAAAACGTTTGCCACTGACAGGATCAACAGTCTCAAGGATTCATTTGCGGCTGCCGATGATCCGGGTATCGCCGAAATGGATCTGACGCGCACTGCGTCGCCCGTGGCTCTGGGCACACGCCATCCGCTGTCGATAGTTCAGAACGAGATGCTGCGCATATTCGCCGGCATGGGGTTCACAATAGCCGAAGGCCCCGAGATCGAGGATGACTGGCATGTGTTCGAAAGCCTCAATTTCCCTCCTGATCATCCGGCCAGAGACATGCAGGACACATTTTTCATCTCGCGCGATCCGGCGGATATCCTCTTGCGCACTCACACGTCGTCAGTGCAGACACGTGTCATGGAGCATGCGCAGCCTCCGATCCGCATAGTCTGCCCCGGTCGCGTCTACAGAAACGAGGCTATCTCGGCCCGTGCGCACTGTTTCTTTCACCAGATCGAAGGTCTCTATATAGACAAAAACGTTTCTTTTGCCGATCTCAGGCAGGTGCTTCTCGGTTTTGCACGGCAGATGTTCGGGCCTGAGACCAAGATCCGCCTCCGTCCCTCATACTTCCCTTTCACCGAGCCGTCGGCTGAAATGGATATCAGCTGCGACATATGCGGCGGCAAAGGCTGCGCGTTCTGCAAAGGCACGGGCTGGGTGGAGATTCTGGGTTGCGGAATGGTTGACCCCAATGTGCTCAAGTCATGCGGTATAGACCCTGAGGTGTATTCCGGCTATGCGTTCGGTATGGGCATAGAGCGCATCACCAACCTGAAGTACAAAGTGAAGGATCTGCGGCTATTCTCCGAGAATGACGTGCGGTTCCTGCGTGAATTCGAAGCTGCCCACTGATAATCAGGCAATGACCATACGGGAAAGATATGAGGGCGTGATTTCCGTTTTCAAGGAAATCATGCCCGAACCTAAGACGGAGTTGCATTACGACACTCCGTTTCATCTTTTATTGGCAGTAATCCTGTCGGCCCAGTGCACCGACAAGCGAATCAATATGGTGACTCCTGCCTTGTTCGAGCGGTTTCCCGAACCTGAAGATCTGGCTGCGGCCTCTGAAGAGGAGGTGTACGGATACATAAAGTCGGTGACATTTCCAAACAACAAGGCAAAATCGCTCGTCAAGGCCGCCCGTGTGCTTGTCGAGGAATTCGGAGGCGAGATGCCTTCCGACATCGACTCGCTCATGAAACTCCCCGGCGTGGGCCGCAAGACCGCCAACGTGATGCTCTCGGTGATATGGAACAAGGCCGCCATGGCCGTAGATACGCACGTTTTCAGGGTTAGCAACCGTATCGGACTGGCCGACAGGTCGCCCAATCCGCTTGCGACAGAGAAGACACTGGTCAGGTATATTCCCGAAGACCTTGTTGCGAAAGCCCACCACTGGCTTATACTTCACGGACGTTATGTCTGCAAGGCCCGCCGGCCCGATTGTCATGAGTGCGCTGTCAGGGAATACTGCAAGGCATATTCAAAGAAATAATCCGGTCAGCTCACGCGGCGATCCACACTGCCGTAAGCGTTGTATTGAATTCCGCCCTTTTTGCAACGGGCGGTTTTTTTCTTTCCGGCACGAACCAGACACAGAATTAACCTGCGGATATATCGGTCCATGCTGTAGAGTCCCGGGCCGAGCACACTGAATATGGCCATAACCATCATGATGGCTGCACATGTCATGTCTGGTTCGTATTTTTCAAGCGATATACTGAAAAGAATGCCGAACCACACTGCGCCTGCAAGTGTGGTCATACGGGAGAACAGACCTAATATTATCGATATTCCCACTGCGGTAAGAACGATGGCGTCTGTGGTGAAATTCGCAGCCATTATGTCGGGTATGCTCATCGGCACAAGCGTCATGACAATGAACAGCCCTCCACATATCAGGCGCAAAAGCATCATCTTGCCCGAAAACCGGGTATTGACGCATCTGTTTATCCCGAATAGAAGATTGAGCGTGTATCTGAACGGAGCAGTGACTTTTTTCCCCGGACCGGAGAGTCTGCGGCTTATCCTCGAAAGTCGGTTTTCGCCGACACGCAGTTCTCCCAATGTCTTTGCTCCCGGATCTACTGAAATAACGTTTGTATTGCTCATAGTGTGCCTCCTTCTTTGATTGTTGCCGTTGTTGTAACGCTTCCGGAAGAGACCGTTAGTTCGGAAATGTTAAATTAATTAACTCCAATGTCTCGTCCAGTCAATTACTTAGACATTTTTTTAACAACTGCGGAATTTAAAATGTTTTGATAAAGAGCCGAAAATTTCCTATATTCGCGATAGAATTTGAATGATCGATGAAAAGAATAGGAAAACTGTACTTCAGATACGGCACCATGGGTTCTGCCAAGACGGCGATGCTTCTGACCACTGCTTATAATTTCGAGGAGCGAGGCATGGCATACCGCTGTTTCAAACCCGTGGTAGACACTCGAGACCACCGCAATGTGATCCGCTCGCGAATCGGCATAGAGCGGGAGTGCTCATGGATATATCTAGAGACAAACCTTTATGAGGAGATAAGCGGAATGCGTTATTCCGACGGCTCGCATCCGGACTGGATACTTGTTGACGAGGCCCAGTTTCTCTCTCCGGAGCAGGTCGATCAGCTTGCAAAGGTAGTCGATGATTTCGGAATCAATGTGGTGTGTTACGGTCTGCGTACCGATTTCCGCACACATCTCTTCGAAGGTTCCAAACGCCTTCTTGAAGTGGCAGACTCGATCGATGAGGTGAAGTCTACATGTTCATGCGGGCGTAAGACCATAGTCAACGCACGAGTCAATTCCTCTGGCGAGATAATCACCGAAGGAGAGGTGGTGGAGATCGGAGGCAACGAACGCTATATAGCAGTATGCCGCAATTGCTGGCGCAACAAAAGAATCGAGCAGAGCCGCAAAGGTCAGCTCCCCATCTGAACCGAATAACAGTTTTTCATAAGCATATATTATTAAACAAGCTCTTAACCTTGAATCAACAATCTATACCATGACAGAAAACCAGATCGAAAAAATAATAGCGCTTATCAACCGTCAGGTTGTGCCAGCCATAGGTTGCACCGAGCCTGTGGCTGTTGCGTTGTGTGTGGCCAGGGCCACGGAGCTGCTCGGCTGCCGCCCCTCGAAGATCAGCCTGATGCTCAGCGGGAACATTATCAAGAATGCCATGGGTGTGGGCATTCCGGGAACCGGCATGATCGGTCTCCCCATAGCTGTCGCTCTCGGGGCGATTGTCGGGAAGTCGGAATACGGGCTTGAGGTTCTGCGCGAAGTCACACCCGAAAGCCTTGAGGAAGGCAAACGGTTTATCAAGGAGGATCGCATATCGATAGGGCATCATAAGAATCCCCCGTCAAATCTTCATATCGAAGTCGATGTCGAAGGTGACAGCCGTAGTGCCAGAGCTGTCATTTCCGGCTCCCACACCAATTTTGTCTTTCTTTCGAAAGGGGACGTTGTCCTGCTTGATAAGGGCGATGCTGAAACCACAGCCGAATGCGAAGATGATATCTGTCTGAACGAGGCGATGGTATATGATTTTGCCATGAACGCCCCTCTCGAAAAGATCCGCTTCATTCTTGAGGCCGGATGGATGAACCGCGAGGCCGCGCGTCTTGCCCTGCGCGAGGATTATGGTCACGGACTCGGCAAGGTGATACGCAACGAAGGTCTCAGGCTTTTCGGCGACACACCCATACGCCACATTCTATCCATGACTTCGGCTGCATGCGATGCCCGCATGGGGGGTGCCCAGGTGCCGGTCATGTCGAACTCCGGAAGCGGAAACCAGGGCATCACCGCCACATTGCCGGTGGTGTGCTATGCCGAAGACATAAACGCGTCGGAAGAAGATCTGGCTCGTGCGCTTGCACTCAGCAGCCTCACCAGCATCTACATCAAGCAGAGTCTCGGATGTCTCTCGGCTCTTTGCGGCTGTGTCGTCGCATCTACCGGCGCGTCGGCCGGTCTCGTGCATCTCATGGGCGGAGGATTTGACGAGGTCTGCGCGGCTATAAAGAACATGGTGGCTAATCTCACCGGCATGGTATGCGACGGTGCGAAACCTTCGTGCGCCATGAAGATTACTTCGGGAGTCTCGACGGCTCTGATGTCGGCAATGCTCGCCATGAACGGCAAGTGTGTCACATCGCAGGAGGGCATAGTCTGCGACGATATCGACAGAACGGTCAGCAATCTCACGTCTATCGGACGGGAGGCCATGACAGAGACAGACCATCTTATTCTCGACATAATGGTCAGCAAGTGATGTCTGCATGACAGACGGCACATAGACGTATTGAAACAAAACGGCGTAATATCCGTTTATATGACAAGGTAGAAGTGTCTGTGCCGATGCTCCGATGGCATCGGCAGACCGAACCTGCAGCTTGATATAAACCACAAACTGGAACCAACACATTATGAAAACATCGACATTGACTTTATCTTTGTGCTCTGTCATCCTACTGGCCTTTGGTTCATGCAGAAAAGAGAGCCGTCTCCACATACAGTTCCCTGAACGTTATGAAGGTAAGACCGTAGAGCTCATGGATTATAAGGATTCGACTCTTGTGGCCAAGGCAGTGGTTAAAGACGGAGAGGCGACATTTGTCACTGTCGAGTCTGATTCTGTCAGTTTTCCGGCTTTCATGCAGGTCTCGGTCGACGGTAGGGTCAGCGCGTTCTATGTTGCCGAACCGGGCGTCGCCTCGGTCACGGACTCCACAAGCGTAGCGACCGGCACACCTCTCAACGACCGACTGTCAGAGCTGATGACCCGGCTCGATTCAGTTGAGAACCTCGATGACATAGCGCTTTATGTCGAGTTCGCCGAGAAGCAGTATAACGCCAACCGCGCCAATCCGCTTGGTGATTATTTCGGAATCGAGTGGTTGAAATATGCGGAACCCCAGCGTGTTGACAGCATGCTTTCCGTGGCATCGCCTGAATTCCGAGCCTCGAAAAGGGTAAGACATTACGAGAATTTCGCACGCCACCGCATGCAGACCGCGCCGGGCAGAAAGTATATCGATTTCGCAGGAGAGACCGTCGGCGGAAGAAGTCAGAATCTGTCGTCTCTTCTGCCTGTGGGCAAATATGCCTTAATCGATTTCTGGGCGAGCTGGTGTCCATATTGCATCAGGGAGCTGCCTGATCTCAAGGCATTGCGAGCTGACTATGGCGATATGCTGGAAATTGTGGGTGTGGCGGTCCGTGATCTGCCTGAAGACACACGCGCCATGGTCGAGAAGCAGGAGATTGTCTGGCCGGTGCTTTACAACACCGAGCGCGTGCCCTATGATATCTATGGTTTCTCCGGGATTCCGCATCATATTCTCGTGGCTCCCGACGGCACCATCGTGAGCAGAGGGGAGAGTGCGGCTCAACTTCGCGACAGACTCGCCGGAATCCGAAACGGACAGAACTGATGTGTAGCGTGTAGCTTCGCAATCGACTACATATATCTGACCGACAGGTATCTATTATTAACAAGCACTTAATTTGCGATATTATGGAAAACAAGTCACTCAATGCCCTGATCAGAGACTCGATTGTCCGCAATTGGGACAGTATGGCTCTGTCTGATATGGGCGGCATCAACTATCAGTACAAGGATGTGGCCTCGCTTATCGCCAAGCTTCACATCATGTTTGAGGCAGCCGGCATAAAGCCGGGCGATAAGGTGGCGATCTGCGGCAAAAACTCCTCCAACTGGGCTGTCATATTCCTGTCGTGTCTCACGGCCGGTGTGGTTGCTGTGCCGGTGCTTCATGAGTTCAAGGCCGACATGGTCCATCACCTTGTGAACCACAGCGGATCCAAACTCCTGTTTGTCGACGCCGCCATATGGGAGAATCTTGATGAACGCGCCATGCCCGATCTCATCGGTGCCATCTTTATTTCCGAACTCGGAATGCCCCTTTCAAGAAGTGCGGAACTGACCGAGACCCGCAACAATATCAACGAGTGTTTCGGCCGCAGGTATCCCTACAGTTTCGATCCGAAGGATGTGACGTTCTATGAAGACCGTCCCGACGAACTGGCTGTCATCAGCTATACGTCAGGAAGCACAGGAATGTCGAAAGGCGTGATGTTGCCTTTTGTGAGTTTCTGGAGCAATGTGCGGTTCTGTCTTGACAACCTCGGTTTCCTCAAGCCGGGACAGGGAGTGGTCAACATGCTGCCTCTCGCGCATCTCTACGGTCTGACAACCGATATGATACATCCTTTCTGCAAGGGCTGCCATCTTCACTTCCTCACGCGGCTTCCCTCACCCAAGGTGATACTGAAGGCATTCGCCGACGTGCGGCCCGCGCTCATCATAACCGTGCCTCTGATTCTTGAGAAGATCATCCGCAACAACGTGTTCCCCCTTCTCGAAAAGCCGGTGATGAAACTGCTGCTCAAAGTGCCCTTCCTCGACGACCGTCTGCTGGCGAAGATCAAGGAGAATCTTCTTCAGGCATTCGGAGGTCAGGTCGAGGAGATAATAGTCGGAGGCGCGCCGCTCAATCCCGATGTAGAAAAATTCCTTTACCGCATAGGCTTCCCAGTCACGGTGGGTTACGGCATGACCGAGTGCGGGCCTCTCATTTCATATGCCTCGTCATCGGTGTCAAGACCCCGTTCTGTCGGCAAGGTGGTGGACCGCATGGAAGTCAGGATCGATTCTCCGGATCCGGCTGCCGTGCCCGGAAACATACTTGTTCGTGGCGAGAACCTCATGAAGGGATATTACAAGAACGACAAGGCGACGCGCGAGGTATTTCCCGATGATTCCGGATGGATGAACACCGGCGACATGGGTATCATGGATTCTGACGGTTACATATACATTTCCGGCCGCTCCAAGTCGATGATTCTCGGGCCATCGGGTCAGAACATCTATCCGGAGGAGATAGAGCAGAAGCTGAATATACTTCCTTACGTCAACGAATCGCTTGTCATAGATGACGGCGGATCTCTTGTCGCACTCATACATCCTGATTTTGAGGCGGCCAACGACCAGCATCTCGACGACGAGGCCCTTGAGAAGATAATGGACGACAACCTTGTGGCGCTCAACGCCATGTTGCCGGCCTACAGCAAGGTGAAGCGTTACAAGATAATGGACGTCGAGTTCGAGAAGACGCCCAAACGCTCCATCAAGCGTTTCCTCTACCAACCCTGACGCAACAAGCCGATAAAATAAAACCGGACGGATCATTCGATACTTGATCCGTCCGGTTGTTTCTTTTTGTGCGCACGAAGGGACTCGAACCCCCACGTCGTAAGACACCAGATCCTAAGTCTGGCGCGGCTACCAATTACGCCACGTGCGCGATTTCGAGGACAAAGTTACAAAAAATAACTTTGTCCTCAAAATTTTCAGATCAGATTGTTTCGGTTATCGGCCACACAAATGCCCTGAGTCCGAGTTTCGGTTTCTCTTCGTCGATGGCGCGGAGCCGCTTCAGAAGAGGCTCGACGCGGTCATCCTCGACAAAAGTCAGCATGGCCGAGGCCAGTGAAGGCCATGCGTGTGTGCCGAAGTGGGGCTCGCCGCTCTTGGTGCCGCGTCCCTGCACGGTTCCGAACGAGGTGAATCCCCGGCACGAGCAGGCGTTGAGAATCTCGATGACGTGCTCATGATGGGCGAGGTCGTATGCTATGAATATCGCTTTCATTTATTTCTGTACTTAGATGAGTATGAGACTGGTTACTCCGCTGCTTTGGCGGCAAGCCACGCGCGGTGTTTCTTGCGCTGGTTTTTGATTCCGCGTCCGGCGAATACGCAGTAGAGCACCGGCACGAAGAGCAGCGTCAGGATAGTCGAGAATGTCAGACCGCCGATGACTGCCACGCCCATCGGACGCCACATCTCGGCTCCCTCGCCTGATCCGACAGCCATCGGCACCATGCCGAGGATCGTTGTCAGGGTGGTCATCACTACGGGGCGCAGACGCGACCGTCCGCCGTCGATCACCGCACGGCGTATCGACATGCCTCGCTCGCGGTTGAGCGTGATGTAGTCGATAAGCACGATTCCGTTCTTGACGACAATACCGATCAGCATGATCGCTCCGATCATCGACATGACGTTGAGCGTGTGTCCGGTCAGCCAGAGGATCAGGAATACGCCCGAGAACGCGAAGAGCAGCGAGGTCATGATGATGCCCGGATATGTGAACGACTCGAACTGCGCTGCCATGACGATGTAGACGAGTATGATTATGAGCACACCAAGCAGAAGCAGGTCGGAGAATGAATCCTGCTGATCCTCGTATGTTCCGGCGAGTCCGATGGTGATTCCGGCAGGTATCTCCATGTTGTCGATCTCTGCCTGTGCGTCGGCAACTACCTGGCTCATCGGCACTCCGTCGACAACGGCTGAGACGGTGATGATACGCTCGCGGTCCTTGCGCTCGATGGTCGGAGGAGTGAAGCGCTCCACGACCGTGCCGAGCTCCTTGAGGCGTATGCCCTGGCCGGCGGGGGTGTATATCAGGATATTCTCGATGTCGGATATCTGTGTCCTGTGTTCGGGCGCGTACATGACCTTGATGTCATACTCCTCGCCGTCTTCACGGAACTGTGATGCCGTGGCTCCGTTGATCCGGTTGCGCAGGTAGTATGCGGCGGTCTGCAGGTTGATGCCGTACATCGACAGTTTCTCGCGGTCGAAGTCAACCTGATATTCAGGCTGGTAGTCCGATCTGGAGATGGTGACGTCGGCCGTGCCGTTGATTCCGTCGAGTATCTCCTTGAGCGAGCGGGCCACCTTGTCAGTCTCGTCGAAGTCGTAGCCGTAGATCTCGAAATCGACTGTAGACTGGCCTCCCATTCCCGCGCCGCGTCCGCCACCGACCATGACCTGGGCTTTCTTGAAGTCGGGGAACATCGTGTCGATGTCGTGGCGCATCTCGTTGGCGATCTGCACTATGCCTTTATCGCGTTCTGTCGGGCTTATAAGGCTGATGTTCATCGATATGATGTGGGCGCCGTTGTCTGACAGCGATGCGAACGTATTGTCGGAGCTTGCCGGACCGACCGTGTAGTTCGACACCTTTATCTCCGGATATTTGGATCGCCACAGTGAGTCGAGACGCGCGGTGACCTCCTCGGCATATTCGACACGCGAACCGATCGGAAGTTCGAGATTGACGCCGATGCGGGAGTTGTCCTGCGTGGGTATGAACTCGGTGCCGACACCTTTCATCAGAAAGATCGAACCGACGAAGATACCGAGGCAGACGAGTATCGTGACCGTGCGGTGTCCGACCACCTTATGAAGGAGTCCGGCGTATCCGCTGTCGAATCTGTCGAGGGCATGCTCCACGGGAGTATACCAGTTCTTTTTCTTTCCTTTTCCCTGGTCCTGCTTGCGCAGACGAAGCCACTGGCTGCAGAGCATAGGCGTGAGCGAGAGGGCGCAGGTTGTCGAAATGATCATCATGATGGTGACCATCCAGCCGAGCTGGCGGAACAGCACTCCGGTCATTCCGGTGACAAGCGTAAGAGGGAAGAACACGGCGATCAGCGTCAGCGTCGAGGCGATTACCGAGATCGCCACCTCGTTGGTGCCGTGCACGGCGGCCTGTCGCGGATCAGCTCCGCGTTCGATGTGTGTCGTGACGTTCTCAAGCACAACGATCGCGTCGTCGACTACCATACCGATCGAAATTGACAGAGCAGAAAGCGAGATGATGTTCAGTGTGTTGCCGGTGGCATAGAGGTAGATGAACGAGGCGATCAGCGAGACCGGTATCGTGATGACGATGATCATCGTGGCACGCCAGCGGCCGAGGAAGAGGAACACCACGATCATGACGAACAGCAGAGCGTAGAGCACCGTCTCGACAAGAGAGGCGATCGTGTTGCGGATATTGTCTGACGTATCGACGATGACGCCGATCTTCACGTCTGAAGGAAGGTTTTTCTGAAGCTGCGGAAGCATTGCCATCACCTTGTTGGAGATCTCGACCGAGTTTGCTCCCGACTGCTTTTGGATGACGATCATCGCGCCCTCCTGACCGTTGTTGTATGTCTGCTGGGTGCGTTCCTCAAGAGAGTCTTCTACACGGGCCACATCCTTGAGATAGACGATCTTGCCGCCGAATGTGCCGACAGGAATGTCTTTGAGCTGCGAGGTAGACTCGAACTCTCCCTGCACTCGGAGCGCATATGTGTTCGATCCGATGTCGAACGAACCTCCGGGCACATTGCGGTTCTCGGCTCCGATGACGCTTGACACGGTTTCGACCGACAGGTTGTAGGCCTCAAGCCTGTTGGGATCGATGTAGACGTGTACCTCGCGTTTCGGCGCTCCCGATATGGATACGGTGCCGACTCCGTCGACGCGTGCCAGCGGGTTGGCAACATTGTCGTCGAGAATCTTGTAGAGTCCGGGCATGCTCTCCGAAGCCTGGACCGACAGGAGACAGATGGGAATCATGTCGGTCGAGAACTTGAAGATAATCGGGTTCTGGGAATCGTCGGGGAGCTGCGACTCGACCATGTCGAGTTTGTCGCGGACGTCGTTGGTCAGAACATCGATATCGTATCCGTATTCGAATTCAAGGGTAATGACAGATGTGTTTTCACGCGATGTCGAGGTGATATGCTTGAGATGCTCCACGGAGTTGAGCGTGTTCTCAAGCGGTTTTGTCACATTCTGCTCTATGTCTTTCGCGCTCGCGCCGGGATACATCGTGATCACCATGATTGTGTTGGTGTCGATGTCCGGATAGAGGTCGATCGGGAGCTTGACAAGGGAGAAAAGTCCCAGAATGATCACTGTCACGAAGCATAGCAGCGTGGTGATCGGCCGTTTTACTGCTGATCCGTAGAGACTCATTTCGCCACATTTACTTTAATTCCGTCGGCAAGGCGGGCCTGGCCGCTGATCACTACCTGCGATCCCGGCTCGACTCCCGAAAGAAGTTCATATTCGCTTCCGAGACGCTGGCCGAGCTGTACCTGGTTGTACGACACAGTGCCGTCGGAGTTGTATACGTAGACATACTGGTTGCCAGATCCCTGCTGTTTTACGACTGCTTTGTCAGGCACGACGACGCGGTCGGCCTTGCCGAGGTTGAGCGTGACGCGTCCGAACATGCCAGGAAGCACCTTTCCGTCGGCATTGGCCAGAGTGATCTCGACACCGAATGTCCGGCTCTGCGGATCGACAGTCGGCATCACTGTGCTTACTGTTCCTCTGAATTCCTCGTCACCGTATGTGTCGAAGCGGATCTCGGCCGGCATCCCCTTGCGCACGCGTGGAAGTTCGCTCTCGGTGACGTTGATGACGATCTTGACGGGCTGGATGCGGGCTACGGTCACGATGGGCAGGTTGCCCGTCATGTCTCCCGGATCATAATTGCGGGCTGTCACGACGCCCGAAATGGGGGAGGTAAGCACAGTGTTCTCGCGGGCGTTGCGGAGTGTGCGCTCGGCCTGCGCCAGCGCGTTTTTGGCATTTACGAGCTGGATCTCCATCGCGTCGACCTGCTGTTTGGTGCCGCCTCCGATCTTGAACAGTTCGACGGCACGGTTATAGTTGACATCAACGTTCTTAAGGTTGGCGCGTGCGTTGTCGACCTGAGTTTCGTAGCCGAACGTGTTGACATCGTCGAGCACTGCGACTCTCTGGCCTGCCGATACACGCTGACCCTCGTCTACGAGTATCTGTTTTATACGGTTGGGCGTATTAGACGAGATATTGTTGATGATCTGCGCTTCGACCGATGCGGTATATGTGCCCAGCTGGTCGACTGTGCGCGAATCGACTCTCTCGATTTTCACTGTCGGCACGGTCGTCTCCTTGCCGGAGTCAGCTTTTTCTTCCTTGCCGGAACATGCGGAGAGCATGACTGCGGCAAGCGTCAGCGGATAGATGAGATATTTCTTCATGATGTACGGTTATTTTGCGGATGATGTTTCTGCGGGTATTCCAAGAGCTTCCTCTTTGCCGAGCATAGTGTCAAGCTCGCTGGTGCTTATGAGATAGTTGTAGATCGATTGCAGGTAGGCGAGTTGTGCCGACGTGTTGGCCATCTCGCTGTCGCGCAGGTCAAGATAAGTGGCTGCGCCGATCTCAAAGCTTTTCTGCATTATCTCGAGGGCTTTTGCAGCCTGGGTCATACCGCTTTCGCTTGAGTTGATCTGTCGGACCTGACGGTCTATGTTGTCGAGTGCAAGATCCACCTGCATGTTGAGCGAGTTGACCAGATTCTCTCTCTGGAGTTCGATCTCTTTGACCTGGACCTGGGCTTGGCGGAGTTTCTGGAGTTTGCTTCCTCCGGAGAAAATAGGCACCTGAAGCGCGAGCCCGACAGTGGAATAAGGATTGAAGCTCTGGTTCTTTAGCGCGTTGCCGTTGCTCATGGCGTTCCAGTTGATGTTGAACGACGCAGAGAGCGAGGGCACCCATGCCATCTTCTGGAGAGTCACATTCTGCTCGGCGAGCTTTCGGCTGAGATCCAGCGAACGCAACGATGTGTTGCGGCTGAGCGTGCGGTCGCCGTCGAGAGCGTAGCCATACATCTCGCGCTTCATGTCGCGGAGGTCGATTGTCGGCATGACGGTTACTTCCGCATCCATTCCCATAAGAACTTTGAGCTGTAGCTGGCATTGCTTGACGGCTATGTCGGCCTGAAGGAGTTCGGGCTCAACGTTTGTGACCTGGACCGAGCTGCGCAGAACGTCATATTCCGAGGCTGTGCCGGCCTCGAACTGCTTCTTGTATAAGTCGGCGTTGAATCTTGCAAGGTCGTAGTTGGCCTTGATCACTTCTCGCGAGTCAATGGCGAGCATCAGGGCGTAGTATGCCTGGTTTATGCCGTTGACCATGTCAAGACGGGATGCGCGTGCGTTCTCGAGACTCTGCAGGATCTGGGTGTCGCTCAGGCTTATCGATTTCCACAAAGAGGCGTTGACAAGCGGCATCGCGGCCGAGAATCCGAAGTTCCACACATTGTCTGTACCCATCTTGAACTGCTGCGACTGTCCGCCCATGTTCATGCTGACGGTCTGGAGCTCGATGCTTCTCTGATATGCACCCGAGAAGTCGATTGATGGAAACAGGCTGGCGAGCACCTCTTTTTTACTGTAGTCCATGCGTTTCACCTCAAGGTCGGCCACTTTGACCGTCGGGCTCTCCTGCAGGGCTATCGCCACGCATTCCTCGCGCGACAGCCGCAGGGTGTCGGCGGGAGTCTGTGCCGCCGATACAAAGGATATTCCCGCGCACAGAAGTGTCGGCAGGATCGAACTGTTAAATTTCATTATCTGTTCCGATGTTAAATTTCGTGGTTAGTTTGTCAAGAGTGATCATGCCCGAGGGCGTGGCTATGCTACGCAGGAACCCGAGTGCTATGACGCTGTAGGCCTGTACGATCGATATGTCGGGTGGAAAGACTTTCTCCATTCGCTTGAGCGATTCCATCTGTATGCGGATCAGAGGCAGGATGATGCGGTAGTCGGCGTCCGATCTGAAGACTCCCTGCTTGACTCCGAGATCGATGGCCTCTTCCATATAGCCTGTCCATTTGCTTGAGTGTGATTCGTAGTCAGGCCGGAGTTTGCGGTAGCGTTCGTCCATATCACGGAAGAAAGATGCGCTGAGCTTGCTCATGGTATTCTGGTGGTAGATCATGACGTTTGCCATGACTTCCATCATGTTGGAGCTGTTTTGTGTTATTTTCTCTACCTCGCAGGCGTATCTAGCATGCAGATGATCCATGATCGTGGTTATCATCGTGTCTTTGCTGCCGAAGATCTCATATAGTGTTCTCTTCGACATGGAAAGGCGACGGGCAAGATAGTCCATCGTGGTGTGCGACGGTCCTTGTTCCGCGATTATGGTGAATATCGATTCGGCAAGCCGGTTGAATTGTTCTTCTGTCAGATCAGTCTTTTCCATTCGGGCGCAAAATTAAGTAAAAAACCGAAAACTGCAAAAGGGTTTTTAGTTTTTTTGCCCAGTTTTTAGATGTTTGCGTGAAAAAATAGGGTCAGCGGATTTTTCCGGTGGGCGGGAGAGAGTATCAAGAGTATAGTGTTATCTTTGCACAATGAAACCAGATCA
>VSPN01000059.1 GCA_009775355.1 Muribaculaceae bacterium | reverse complement strand
AATGCGAAAATAGCTCAGTTGGTAGAGCACGACCTTGCCAAGGTCGGGGTCGCGGGTTCGAGTCCCGTTTTTCGCTCAAATGTCTAGGTGGCGGAATTGGTAGACGCGCTACTTTGAGGGGGTAGTGGCCGTATTGGCCGTGTGAGTTCGAGTCTCATCCTGGACACCTGAAGCCTGATTGACAAAACTGTCATTCAGGCTTCACTGTTTTATATATGTTCGTATAGACCGCACTACACCCGACATCAACTTTTTTTGTGTGATGGGGTCTAAAATGTGATGGGGTCTAAAACAGAAATCTCATGGAAAAGAAAAAAACAATACCGGTGCTTCTGCTGACGGGATATCTCGGAAGCGGAAAGACAACACTTCTCAACCGAATACTCAACAACCGGAAAGGCATACGCTTCGCTGTTATCGTGAATGACATCGGCGAGGTAAACATCGATGCCGACCTTATAGCCAAAGGGGGCATTGTCGGACAGAATGACGACAGCCTCGTGCCGTTGCAGAACGGCTGCATATGCTGCACACTCAAAATGGATCTGGTGAGCCAGCTCGCCGATCTCGCCGACGGAGATTTCGACTATATAGTGATCGAGGCAAGCGGAATCTGCGAGCCTGAGCCGATAGCCCAGACCATATGCGCCATGCCCTCGATGGGAGAGCAATACAACCGCAAAGGCACTGTCACGCTCGACTGCATCGTCACTGTCACCGACGCGCTCCGTCTGCGCGACGAGTTTGCCGGAGGCGAGTCGCTGACACGCGACAACATCGAAGAGGAAGATATCGAGAATCTGATAATTCAGCAGATCGAATTCTGCAATATCATCCTGCTTAACAAGATTTCGGAAGTCACCAAAGAGGAGGCGGCTCAGATCAAGGGAGTGATACGCGCTCTGCAGCCCACAGCCGAGATAATCGAATGCGATTTCTGCGATGTCGATTTCGACCAACTTCTCAACACTCACAAATTCGACTTCGAGAAAGTGGCGACATCCGCCACATGGGTAAAAGAGATCGAGAAACCGGCCGACCATGAGCACGAGGAGCATGAGCATCACCACCATGAGCATGACCATGAGCATGACCATGAGCATGACCATGAGCATGAGCATGAGCATGAGCATGGCCACGAGCATTGCGATCACGAGCATGGCGTCTGCCACTGCCATCACCACCATCATCACGGAGAGGGAGAAGCTGAGGAATACGGCATCGGCACGTTCGTGTATTTCGCACGCCGGTCTTTCTCGCTCAACAAGTTCGACTGGTTCTGCGCCAAAAACTGGCCGAAGAGCGTGATCCGCTGCAAAGGCGTCTGCTATTTCAAAGAGAATCCCGACATGTCATATCTTTTCGAGCAGGCAGGCACACAGAAAAGACTCACAGAGGCCGGACGCTGGTATGCCACTGCTCCGGAGGAGGATCTTGAGATTCTGCTCGCCCGTGACCCGGGCCTGATGCGCGACTGGGATCCCGAATATGGCGACCGCATGCAGAAACTCGTGTTCATAGGCCGTAAAATGGACAGGGCCGCCATTACGGCAGCCCTGGACGCATGTCTTGAGTCATAATCACCCTCAGGAGTCACCTCCGTCAGGCTGTATGCGCCGATCTTCGGGCTCGGTCAGACCGAGCAGGTCGGGGGTGACACCTTTGCGGGGCTTCACGGACGCTCCGAGGCTTACCAGTTTGCGACATGTGACCGGTATGCTCTGGCCTGACTCGCGGATCTTTCCAAAAGCGTCATCATAGCTTTTACGGGCATCATTGAGCTTGTTGCCGAGAGTCACGAATTTCTCCATAAACATGTTGACACGGTCGAGCATCTCGTTGGCGAGAGCATAGACTTTCTCATGGTTCTCCGCCTGTGCGATCTGACGCCAGGTCATGTCGATGATGCGCAACGCTGCATAAAGCGTCTGCTCGTCGGCGATATATACGCCTTTCTCCATGGCCTTGCGCCACAGATCGGGCTTCCGGAGGGTCGCTGCATAGAGAGCCGTGGTGTTCGGCACGAACATGATGACATAATCCATGCGTATCCGCCCCGGGCATGCATAGGCCGAGTAATCCTTCCGGGCGAGTTCCTTGACATGGTTCTCTATGCTCGTCACATGATTTTTAAGCGCGGACTCACGAGCCTCGTCAGTCTCAGCCGAACGGTAGTCAAGAAAAGCCGACAACGACACCTTGGCATCGATCACCACATCGCGTTCGCGGTCGAGATGCAGGATGACGTCGGGGCGCAACAGACGGTCGTTCTCATTGCGGACAGCGTTTCCCGCTGCATCGCGCAGAGTAGGCTGCGTGTCGAAATGCACACCCTCTGTCAGCCCCTGCGACTCCAGCAACTCCGTGAGAACCTTCTCACCCCAGTCACCCTGAATGCGGCCACCGCCGCGCAAAGCGTCGGCAAGTCGGTCGGCACTCTTTCGCGCCGCGTCGCTATGCTCCATAACCATCCGGATGTTGGCGGCGAGACGACCTCCGAACTCGGTGTGTTTCTCGGTGTTGTCGGCTACAGCCTGACGCATTTCGCGTATCGACACATTCAGCGGTTCGAGAATCTTCGCCACCCCCTCGCGGCTTGACGTCTCGAATTCCGACTGGCGGCGGCGCAGCATTTCAGCGGTGACATTCTCAAGTTCGGCCTTCATCTTGGCCACGGTCTCGTCAAAACGTCCCTGCAGCGCCTCCATGGCCTCACGGTGATGAGCTTCCTGCCTTGCAAGAGACTCGGCGTTCACCCTCTCTTTCTCCTCAAGAACAGACTGCCACGAGCGGTCGCGGTCGCGGAGCATCAGGGCATGAGCCTTCTCGCGCTCCTCCATGACACGGCCGTGAGTCTCCTCCATTCTGCGCAACGACTCTTCGGCCGCGGCTCTGGACTCTGAAAGCTGCGACTCAAGAATGCCGATGCGTGTATCGAGCTTGCCCGAGCGCACCCTGCCGGCAAGGATACCGGTCGCCGCACCGACGGCAAGCGATATCAATGATATAATTATTGTCTCCATAGTCAAAGTTTGTCAGCACAAATTTACGACAAATCGGCAAGTCTCACAAATCGGACATGTCAAAACATGTGTTCGGGCTATATTTCCACGTCATGTGGCATGATATTTGCTGCATCAGGCGTTTATAAGACCCCATCCCACAAAAAATGCTAATGCAGGGGCGGCGTATTTTCGAGGAAATTCCGCAAGTTGAAGAGGGAGTGTAGCGGGCTACACGACCGATGAGACTTGGCGGAATTTACCGAAAAGACGCCGGGCAGGGGTAACTTGAATAAATTTTAGTTAAAATAACTATAAAAATGAACATTCCTCCGACTAATCATGTTGGTGCATCATCGCAGCTTCCGGCCATCTTTGACCTTGCTGGTTCAGTCGCATAGCCCGCTATGCTCCTTCACCTGCAACGCCAAATCTGACCGAAATCTGCGACCCCTGCATTAGCATTTTTTGTGGGATGGGGTCTTAGATATGAAGGAAACGAAAAAAGAGACAGCCGGACCCGACACTCCGGCGGCAAAACATAAAGAACGATTCATCAGCGTCAAGGGAGCGAGAGTCAACAATCTGAAGAACGTCGATCTCGAACTTCCTCTGGGGCGCTTCATAGTCGTGACCGGCGTGAGCGGCTCAGGGAAATCGAGCCTCGCGTTCGACACGCTGTATGCCGAAGGGCAACGACGCTATGTGGAGAGCCTGTCGGCATATGCCCGACAGTTTCTCGGACGCATGGCCAAGCCCGAATGCGACTACATAAAGGGGCTTCCTCCGGCCATTGCCGTAGAACAGAAAGTCAACACGCGCAATCCGCGCAGCACAGTCGGGACATCGACCGAGATCTACGACTATCTGCGCATGCTCTTCGCACGCGCAGGCCACACCTACTCCCCCGTGAGCGGCGAGGAAGTCCGCAAGCATGGCATAGAAGACATCGTAAAGACTGTGCTCTCCTACCCTCAGGGAACCCGCGTGGCAGTTCTGACCCGCCTCCGCATACCGGAGGGACGCACCATCGGGCAACACCTCGAAATACTGCAGAAACAGGGCTACTCGCGCCTTGAGCACGACGGTTCATTCGTGATGATATCCGATCTTCTTGCCGACGGAATCAAGGCTGACGCCGATTCATTCAGGCTGCTGATCGACAGGCTTGCCGTGTCGGACGACAAAGACGAGATCGCACGTCTGACCGACTCTGTCGAGACTGCATATTTCGAAGGGCGCGACGAGGCAATCGTCAAGATCTGGGGTGGAGACGGCACACACGAGCATCTCTTCTCGCGCAAGTTCACTGCCGACGGCATGGAGTTCCGTGAGCCGAGCGACCTGATGTTCAATTTCAACAATCCCTACGGCGCCTGTCCGACATGCGAGGGATTCGGGCGCGTGCTCGGCGTGAGCGAGGATCTCGTCATACCCGACAAGACCCTGTCGGTCTACCAGAACGCGGTGAAATGCTGGAGCGGCGAAAAGATGAGCGAATGGAAGAAGAGGCTGATTCACGTAGCCCCGAGGTTCAATTTCCCGATCCACACACCCTACAACGAGCTTACCGAGGGGCAACGCGATTTTCTCTGGCATGGCAACAGCATGTGGGAGGGAATCGACGGCTTCTTCAGATGGCTCGACTCGCGTCAGGACAAGATGCAATATCGCGTTCTCAAAGCCCGCTACCGTGGCAAGACCACATGCCCCGACTGCCGCGGATCGCGGCTTCGCCCCGATGTGGAATACGTAAGGATCGGCGGCAAGAGCATAACCGACTTCGTCAAGATGCCGGTGAGCGCACTTTCGGAGTTCTTCGACAATCTGGAGCTGGGCGCGACAGACCGTATCATAGCGTCAAGGCTTCTGACCGAGATCCGCCAGCGGCTGAGGTTTCTCAACGAAGTCGGACTCTCCTATCTCACGCTCGACCGCCTCTCCTCCACCCTTTCGGGCGGCGAGAGCCAGCGAATCAACCTCGCCACATCGCTCGGCAGCTCGCTCGTCGGCTCGCTCTACATACTCGACGAGCCGAGCATCGGGCTTCACTCGCGCGACACCGAGAAACTGATACGCGTTCTCCGCCGGCTTCAGGGCATCGGCAACACCGTAGTTGTGGTGGAGCATGACGAAGAGATAATGCTCGCCGCCGACGAGATCGTCGACATAGGCAAAGACGCCGGCCGCAACGGCGGCCGGGTCGTGCTCGAAGGCAATCTTAAAAAGCTGCTTGCCGACGGAGAGCATCACGACTCATACACCATCGAATACCTGAGAGGAGAACGTCGCATCGAGATTCCGGCGCGGCGCAGAGCCTGGAAAAAGTATCTCGAGATCGCAGGCGCGGCCGAGAACAACCTTAAAAACATAGATGTCCGCTTCCCCCTCGGAGTGATGACCGTGGTGAGCGGCGTGAGCGGATCGGGCAAATCGACTCTTGTCAGAGAAATACTCTACAAAGCGGTGATGCGCGCGCTTGGCGATCCTGTCGGTGTGCCCGGCACCCACCGCGAGCTTCGAGGAGACATAAGCGATGTCAAAGCTGTGGAGTTTGTAGACCAGAACCCTATCGGCACCTCATCGCGCAGCAACCCGGCGACGTATCTGAAAGCATATGACGAGATACGCAAACTCTTCGCCGACCAGCAGCTGTCGAAACAGATGGGATTCACTCCGGCCTTCTTCTCCTTTAACACTGAAGGAGGCCGCTGCGAGGAATGCAAGGGAGAGGGCACGATAACGATACCTATGCAGTTCATGGCCGACATCGAGGTGGAATGCGACGCGTGTCACGGAAAAAGGTTCAAACAGGAGGTGCTCGATGTGGAATACCGGGGAAAGAATATCCATGACTTTCTGGAGATGACCGTCAACCAGGCGATCGAGTTTCTGTCGGAGAGCAACGGCACGACTGAGAAGAAAATCATATCCCGCCTGAAACCTCTTCAGGACGTCGGGCTCGGATACATCCGCCTCGGACAGTCGTCGTCCACACTTTCGGGCGGCGAGAACCAGCGCGTGAAGCTGGCATATTTCATGGCGCAGGAGAAACAGACCGGCACGCTGTTCATCTTCGACGAACCGACCACCGGCCTGCATTTTCACGACATATCCGTTCTGCTCAGGTCGCTCAACGGACTTGTGGAAAAGGGCAACACAGTGCTTATCATAGAGCATAACATGGATATCATCAAATCGGCAGACTGGGTGATCGACGTCGGACCGGAGGGAGGAGACGCCGGCGGCAGAATCGTAGCGGCAGGCACTCCCGAACAGATCGCCGGGTGCGAAGAGTCATACACAGGAAAATTTCTGAAAGAGAAGCTGAAATGAGAAAACTGACATATCTGGTTCTATGTTCGGCCGTCAGCATGATGTGGTTCGGCTGCGGCCATCACGGCGACCCGAGCGCCGCCGACGAGGCCCGGTCGCTTTACGGCAAAAGCGTCAGAATACTGAAACGTTACACCGACAGCCTCACACACGCACGCGACTCGGCCACCATACTGCGAATAGACAGAAACTGCGACGCCGCGCTCACACGGCTAAACTACGAGTATCCGACAGATACAGATCTCTCCATGTCGGAAGGCGAGAACGACACTCTTGCCAACATGACTCTGCACTATGCCGCCCTGCGCGACTCTCTGCTCTACAGACTTGCCAATCCTCTTGTGCTGATGCAGGATTCAGTCGCACGCGACTCCACGGTCTCTTCCGTAACCGTAGCAGGAGCTGTCAGTCAGGGTCAGTCGCGATGACGTTCATCTCGCAGTTACGACAGTCGAAATCAAGACGAAAGGTGTGCCGTCCGGTCGTCATGGTCAGCGGGCCGGCGTAACGGAGGCGACGTCGCTCCGCGACATTGCGGTCTTTCAGACAGCATCCGAGTTCACGTCGCAGGCAATAGCGTGTGGTCATCACCGGGGTGTCTCCTTCAGGACGGCAGACCTCGACAGCCTGTGTCATCTTACTGACCCCATGATCCTCGTAAAACCGTCGGGAAAGTGAATTCGCCACATTGTCGCGAGCGTCGAGTTCCGCGCAAGGATAAGCCACATCTTTTTCCTGCCTGCGGTAATCATATCTGTATGTGGCGAGATTCGCCTCGTCAAGAGCCTCCACCACCCGACGTCTCAATACCGTAAGCTGCGAGGCAGGTATGAATGTGGACGGGGCAAGATTGTTCACAAACTCCCCGAGGCGGTATACAGTGCCGCCCAGTTTGGCGAAGACAGGGCGCGGATCCATCGGTTTACGCGCCACAGAACGGTCGGCATCGAGTGCGACACGCACCCTGACTCCGCGCTCGTCGGCGACTGAGACTCCGGTTTCGTCGATGGTAATGTCGACACGTATGCTGCGCGACGCCGTGTCGCGCGACATAAGCGACTGCCAGCATCGGTCGAGCGTGCGGTGAATCACCGCTCCTTTCGGAAGCCGGAACGGACGTGACCCGACAATCCGGCCATTCTCCACCCGGTTCACGCCGACACCCTCATATTCGCCCGATGCGTTGAAGAAACTGATGCCGTCGCCATTGTTGATCATACGCGGATCGCGTATGATCTCACCCATCGACTTCGGGGTGTTGAGCGAAGCCATGGTTCCCGGATGACGCCCGTCGAGAAAGTACTCCGTAAAGCCTCGGTTAAAACTCTTCGAGAGATCGGGGGTGAACGAAATTTCCGATTTTCCGCAAGAACTGCGACAGAACATGCCGGGATGCCTTGCAATGACAGCATCGATCGCACGGTGGTAGGCGGCAGTCACATTCTTGACATATGAGGAATCTTTCAGCCGCCCTTCGATCTTGAACGACGACACTCCGGCAAGAGCCATTTCCTCTATCCTTGCCGAGGCATTGAAATCGCGCAGCGAAAGCAGATAACGGTCTTTTTCGACCACCTCTCCCCTGCCGTTGCGCAGGGTGTAGGGGAGGCGGCACATCTGCGCGCATTCGCCCCTGTTGGCCGAACGTCCGAGCGAGACCAGACTCGCCGCGCATCTGCCCGAATAGCTTACGCAGAGCGCACCGTGGACAAAGCACTCCAAAGGAACATCCACGCTGTCGGCGATGCGCCTTGTCTCATCGATCGAAAGTTCGCGGGCGAGCACGATCTGCGAGAATCCGGCGTCCTGAAGAAAGCGTGCCTTTCCCGGCGTACGCGTATCGCACTGGGTGCTGGCATGAAGGGCTATAGGCGGAATATCAAGTCTTAGAAGTGACATATCCTGCACTATCAAGGCATCGACACCGGCAAGATAGAGGTTGCGGCAAAGAGCCTCGACCTTTCTGAGTTCATTTTCGTAAACAAGAGTGTTGACAGTGACGTAGACACGCGCCCTGTAACGATGGGCGAACTCTACGACAGCGCGTATGTCGTCGATCGAATTTGCGGCCTTGCGCCGCGCTCCGTGGCTCGGACCGCCCATATAGACGGCGTCGGCGCCATGCAGTATCGCCTGCACGGCGACATCGCGGTCGGCGGCAGGAGCAAGCAGTTCGAGTTGTCTCATCATTACTTCTTGAACATCCGGTCGATCGCCCGTTTGTCCTCGCGCTCGCGGATCGACTGTCGTTTGTCATATTGCTTTTTACCGCGTCCGACACCGATCTGCATCTTGGCGAGTCCACGCTCGTTGATAAACACCTTCATGGGCACAATCGTGAAACCGGGATCTTCCGAAGCTTTCTGAAGTTTCTGTATCTCCTTGCGGTTGAGCAGCAGCTTGCGGTCGCGACGCGCCACATGATTGTTGTACGAGCCATAAAAATACTCGGAGATGTTCATCCCCTTTACCCACACCTCGCCGTTCTCGACAAGGCAGTAGGTGTCGACGAGCGAAGCCTTTCCGTCGCGGATAGACTTTATCTCCGTTCCGGTCAACACAATCCCCGCGATATATGTATCGGAGATCTCGTAGTCGAAACGGGCCCGTTTGTTTCTAATATTTACCTCATTGGCTTTCATATTGCAAAGATATAACAATTATTTCACTTGTGGCGTTTAATTGGTGAAAAAAGTCAAAGTCAGCAGCCGCATATGAGCCACGAAGAAATCGAAATAGAGACGCATCCCTGGGAACCATACATTCCCGGCAACGCGAAGGTATTGATAATGGGCACTTTCCCGCCACAATCGAAGAGATGGTCAATGGATTTTTACTACCCGAACCGGACCAACGATTTCTGGTACATGATGGGTCTGATATTCGGAGGCGACCGCACAGCTCTTCTTCGAGAAGGGAGCAAGGATTTCGACCTTGACCGGATCAAGTGTCTTCTCGACGAGAAAGGGATAGCACTGAGCGACACGGGACGCCGCATCCGCCGTCTTGCCGGAAACGCGTCAGACAAGTTTCTGGAGATTGTGGAGCCGGCTCCCCTTTTTGAACTACTGAAGCGCATGCCGTCATGTCGCTGCATCGCCACGACCGGAGAGAAAGCTGCCGGAGTCATTGCAGAACTCACCGACACTCCCGCACCAAAAATGGGAGAAATGGCAATCGGTCCGGACGGACTCCGCATCTGGCGCATGCCTTCGACCAGCAGAGCCTACCCTCTCCGCCTTGACAAAAAGGCAGAATACTACACCCGTTTCTTCACCGACGCCGGCATCATCTGACTGAATCCGGCATAATTTCCTCGATAAGACGCCGCTACCGCTTTGACATTTTTGTGGGATGTGGTCTAAGTTATATCACTTGCTCATCAACCACGTAGCTACTCACCTATAAAGGGATGAAACCGGCCTTAGTTATTGGCTGGAAGTTTAGAGCTTGTTTAATAATAAATGTTGCAGAGAGTTAAAATGGATTGTCTGAGACCTCAGACATCTACTACCTGAAGAATAAGTATTCCTAATAACGCGAGTTCGGGATAAGTAATAGTATAAAAAAGTAGAATCGGCAGTTTGAAAAAGTTGCCGATTCTTTTGGCAATATCACTGATATTTAGTAATTTAGAGAGATCAAACAATAAATACAATATCATAATTACCGAGAGTAAAGTTACTGATATTTTCTGTATTGCCGATGATTTTTGCAAAGAATTTGAAGTAGAGATGTCGAAAAACGCCCTTTCCTCTTCTGCGGA
>VSPN01000058.1 GCA_009775355.1 Muribaculaceae bacterium | reverse complement strand
TGTAAGGCGCTAACTTTTAGGTAACTATTTTTGATTATGAACGCATTGCCACTGAAAGAAAATTTGAAAAAATATACAGGCATAGCATCGTGTCCTGTCAGAAACGTCATAAGCCGGTTTTCCGGCAAATGGACTATGCTCGTTCTCTGTGTCCTTGCTGAGAACGAGGCAACCCGCTTTAATGAAATCGGGAGGGCAATTCCCGATATATCACCTAAAGTCCTTACAGAAACTCTAAAAAGCCTTGAAGCCGATGGTCTGATTTCAAGGAAGCTGTATGCCGAGATTCCTCCCAAAGTGGAGTATTCACTGACAGAGCTTGGCAAAAGCCTCATGCCGTTACTTGGCAATCTTATTGAATGGGCACTCGACAACTTCGATGCAATAGCTAAACGGTAGAGATTTCCTTTTGAAGCACGTTGAGGAAGCGAGCTGCATGGGCACCATCCATCTGGGTGTGATGGAACTGGAATGATACCGTGAGGGTTGTCTTGAACCAGCGGCGACGGTATGCACCCCATATCATGAAGGGGTTGTTGAACACTCCGCTATACATTCCGACAACTCCGTCTATGTCGTATTGAGCTAATGCCGATGTGCCGATTACCATGCTGTTGGTTAAATCGTGATTCTCGCAGGTTTCGGCGACCTGACGTGTCAGACGTAAATAATCCTTATTGAAGCACGCGAGGTCGTCACTGAAAGGGATATCGCATGAGCTGACCTCACCCTGTGAGTTGGCAACAATAGTATTGACGGTAATCGTGTCATATCTGATGAGTTTGTCTCCGACCGGGAGCATATAGAACTCTTTTATCTGAGAGGCGGCTTTGCCGATGCTCCAGCACATCAACATATTGAATTTCAGACCTCGCTTTCGGCTGATATGCCGTAAACGAGTTATATCGAGAGTCTTGATCAATGTCACCATCGGCATCGGTGCCTTCATCCACATTTCAAAGGCGTATGCCCTTGTGGTTTCTTTCGGATTTACTTCCTGCATCATAGTTTTTTTGATGCGAAGTTATTAGGATAACAGCACTCCCGATAGAACAAAAGCGACATTATGCCGGAGCTGTAAACAGATCTGAGTATGGTGCGCAGTGCTTTATAAGCGCCGCAGGAGTATAACCGCTCAGTTCCTTGAAATTCCTTATAAAGTGTGACTGGTCGGAGTAGCCGCATTCGGCAGCGATTCCGGCATAGTTGCTTTCTCCTCGTTGCATCTGCCACAGTGCCTTTTGAAATTTCACGATGCGGGCATATTCCTTAGGATTCATACCGACCGTTTCGCGGAACACTCTTTCATATTGCCGCTTGCCGAGACAGGCACTGGCGGCAAGAGCCTTCACAGATGTTAAAGGAACGGAGAGCAATGTGCCGATTATCGAACCCACTCGGCTGATATTCAATACCGGACGGATCTTCGATGTCAGAAAATCCTCCAGTATATCAATACAATCCTTGTTATTCTCACAGTCAAAAATCCTCTGAGCAATTTCATTCAGTTGCCGATTCTCGATATCATAGCCGGAGATTTCAAGATTGTAGAATGCTGATGGCGGAGTGTCGATAAACATTCCGATGGTATGCGGATAGAAAACCGCCACTATCATTTCCAAATCGCCGTCAGACTGGATATGCGCAGGAAAATTCACTTGACCGCTAATAGTAAATTGCGACTGGCTCTTGTCAAGTTCCGGTATATAAAGCGGTGTTTTCTTGTGAAAGATTATCTGCGGACAACCGATAGGAAATGTCAGGATGCTGAAAGGCTCATCGCTTTCCAGCACCCAATAGTAGCGCACGTATGGGCGCAATTCTTCTCTTGGTTGACAGATTCTCATCAGTTGGCTTTGGCAAGTCCGACTATCTTTTTAACAAACTCAGTTTTGTCTTCAGTGTATCCATCGCGATTGTTCCTGTATTCTGGTAATAGCGACAGCTTCAACGTTTCATACTCTTTGGCAGATTCCGGGTTTGCGATCAGATAGTCGCGGAACAGGATTTCATCATTGTCGCCAGTCCTATGAACGTGAACATGAAACACCCTGTCGGCATATCCGGCAGGTGTATATCCTTTGTTGAAACTAATACGGGTTTCTGATTCCGACATACAGATATAGCCATTGTGTTCAAATATGTCTTTTAAACTCTGCCATTCAATGTCAGGAGAAATCTCTACAAGAATATCCACTATCGGCTTGGCCTGAATGTCAGGAATAGCAGTACTGCCGATATAGCTAATGATTGGGTGATATTTTACAAGAAGTGATGACAGCAACCGCACTTCTTCTTCTGCCCAAACTGACCATTGCGGATTATGCGCAGTCAGAACTATCGGAAACAATTCCCATAGTTCCGCTAATGTCAGATCTTGTAACCGTTTATCTTGCATTGGAAATTATTGTCGTTATCGTCCATGCCATATTCTCACCAAGGTTACGCATATTTGCCATGCCTTCCTCATCATTGAGGACATCTCTGATATTCTTTCCATAGACCATATTCCAGTAGGTGGAGCCAACGACAATCATCTCTTTGTTGAGCATAAAGTGATTCATGGTGTCAACGGTAGTCATGCCGCCACCGCGACGCACTGCGGCAACCGAGGCTCCAACCTTATGGCGAAGAAGCCCCGGATTGGTTGCTACGACAACACCACCACGTTCCAGAAAGGCTTTCATCTTTGCTGACACATCTGCGGAATATACCGGTGAGCCGAGGATAATGCCGTCAGCCCTCAATATCCGGCTGAATATCTCCGCAAATCCATCATTCGCAAACACACAGTTGCCTCTGCCTTTACAGGCAAAACATCCGTGACACGGCAGTATTTCATAATCAGCCAATTGTATCAACTCAGTTTCAACACCCTCTTTATTGAGTTCCTCAAAGACCTTGCCGATAATAATGGCTGTGTTTCCGTCTTTTCGGGCACTTCCGTTGATACCGATTACCTTCATGGCTCTATGCGCTGATAGTCATCGACTTTACCGTCGATGATTTTGATTCGGGTTTTGCCCGTCCATCCCATATCAGAATACGATACTATGTACCAACCATCTCTGTCAAGCTCAATGTCGCATATTTTTGAAGCCCCATCTGTATCGGGATTAGAATCCTGCATCTCGGTTCTCAATGCATAAAAGGCATAACAAGAGCCTTCATCGCAGTCAAACTCATAGTCCTTCTGCAACTTTTTAAGTGCGTTGTCTGAAAAGTATTTTTCAGGATTTTCATCACTTTGGGAATCTATTGCAAATACGAATTGCTCATATACTGTGTTTATAAGGCTTATGCTTTCAGCGCTTTCAACACTAACCTCTTCATCAGCTATGGAACTCTGTTCAATGATTGTTTCTTTATCGTTTTTGTCAGAGGATGCTCCGCATGATGCAAGTCCTGCAAGAATAAGAGCATAGAAAGTATACTCCAGAATCTTCATGTTGTCGGTGAGTTTATTGTTGAACAAACAGATTGGAAAGTGTCGGGTCGCAGAACATTGTCGGAGTAAACTCCACAATCTGATAGTCGGCGATACCGTTGACATTGAACGGGTCCTGCGCGATGATAGAATCCACAGTCACATGATTGTCGGCCTTTATCATTATCACACCGCCAATGCGTGGAGTCTGCGGTCCTGAGGCAATAAAATCGCCTGCGGCATAGTGCTCGGCAAGATAGTCACGATGCGCTTGAAGGAAACGGTCGACTTCTTCAAGTGGTTTCTTATATGTCAGAATTGCGATAAACATAGTTTATTTTACATTTTGTCGGTTTTTCATTATCTGTTCAAAATTCTCGCGCCCCCAGTTGAGCAGAGCCTCGACATGAGGCAGAAGCGTTCTGCCGAACTCCGTCACCGAATATTCCGTGCGGGGAGGAACATCGGGGAACAGTTCGCGACGGATTATGCCGTCGGTGGTCAGTTGGCGGAGAACCTGCGAAAGCACTTTCTCCGAGACCGACGGGATGTTGCGGTACAACTCATTGAAGCGCACCGGTTCATTCTCGGAAATCTTCACGAGAACCACCAACGCCCACTTGTTGCCGAGCCATTCGAGCATCGGAGCTGCCTTGCAATATTCATAGTCAAGTTTTTTAGCCATAACCGGGGTTGCAAAAAGACTGATTACGAGCAATACAAACTTTCCGGTAAGGGTCAAACCCTTGGGTAAGTCATTGCTTCCACGCTGATAATTATCTAATTTTGCACTCCAAAGTTACAAAAAATAATCGAGATATGATATATCCGCAACTACATTTCACCGGGCAGGTATGGCGACCGCCATACGAAGCCGGTTCGCAGCTACTTCAGATTACATCCGGCTGCACATGGCACAAGTGCAAATTCTGTAGTCTTTACCACGGCACTCCATTCCGTATGTCGCCTCTCTCGGAGGTAGAGGAAGACCTGAAAGTCATCCGCCAGTGGCAACCGCGTGCTCGGCGAGTCTATCTCACCGGTGCAAACCCTTTCGCGTTGAGTTACAATAAGCTGATGGATGTGGCACTTCTGCTGAGGAAATATCTTCCTCACATGGTGTCGTTCGGGATGTTCGCCCGTGTTACGGACATAGCTCCAAAGTCGGTTGAAGAACTGAAAAACCTCCGGCACATGAAGCTCGACAGCATCAACATAGGCATCGAGACGGCTCACGACGAGACCCTCGATAGGATGAACAAAGGTTATCACGCCTCTGACATTCTTGCGCAGTTGTCGAAACTCGACGAGGCGGGAATACGCTACAACGTGTTCTACCTAAACGGACTCGGTGGTAAGGGAAATGGCGAAGCCAGCGCAATTGCCACTGCCGATGTCTTGAACCAACTTCATCCGTGCATCATCAACATCGTATCCTTGACCATATTTTCGGAATCACAATTGTATCAAGAGGTCATAGACGGAACTTATGTGGAAGAGCCGGAAATCGAAAGACTGATGGAGATGCGGACACTCATAGACCGACTGAAGATAAAGGTCAATCTGCTTGGTCATCACGTTTCCAATACGGTACCGATAACCGGAGCATTGCCCGACGACAAACCCGCGATACTCCGTGAATTTGACAAAGCAATAGCCGAGTTTCCCGAAGAGGAACTAAAAGCCTATCGCAGCAGGATATGGCATCTGTGAAGATTTCAGTCCTGTGTTCAGCCTGCTCATTTTGGGCAGGCTTTTTATTCATATTTGACCGATTTTTAGTAACTTTGCATTACGAAAACGTATCAAATTCAAATAACTACAAGAAAATGACAAAAGCAGAAATAGCGAATGAAATCGCAAAAACAACCGGCATCGACAAGGCTGCGGTTGTTACCGTTATCGAACAGTTCATGACCGTTGTGAAGGACAGCCTCGCACACGGCGAAAACGTGTATCTCCGTGGCTTCGGCTCATTCGTCGTGAAGCAGAGAGCGGAGAAAACCGCCCGCAACATCAGCAAGAATACTACTCTCGTTATTCCGGCTCACAACATTCCGGCTTTCAAACCCGCTAACTGCTTCAAAGAGGAAGTTGCCAAGTAAATGAGATTCAATCAAACAGCTAAGAAGGCCATTTCAGCATTACTCATTCTATTGTTGATGGGTGGATTTTATGGAGCAATCATTGCCCTGTGTAATCAGTATCTGCGTGAACATGATATGCTGACAAAATCATCCAAGTTTGTCCTCGGCGTAATTATGTTTGCCGGCTTCTACTTCATTTACGAACGGTTCTCAAAACGGATTGACGCAATCCAAAAAACAAACGATTGATGGACTACGAAGATAATGAATATGGAGAAAACGCCGTTGAAGATGTGATGGCCGATTACGACTATCACATCAATACAGGAGTCCTTCCGGAATTATTCGACGAATCGTCGGTTGACGAGTTCTTTGCTGAAGGCAAAGCGCTTCGCGATGACATCGCCGACCTTAACGACTGGGATTGATTATGTGTCCGACAGCAGAATATCCGTTCAGTATAACAGATTTACATACAACTCCGTTAGGTGTTGAACGTATCAGGAGAAATCTCAACTTGCCGGAATCTATGGATGTTGTAGATTTTTGCAGATGTTTCATCCTTGAAGATTTTGCCACATTTGAGCGTAAAGGAAAGAACTGGTATGTTACCGCAGGTCATGTGCGCATAACAGTCAACGCAAACAGCAATACCATTATCACCGCCCATAAAATATAATGATTAAACTCCGGTGTGTCATCGAGCATATCACTTACCAGAATGAGAAAAACGGCTGGTCGGTGATGAAAGTCAAGGTCAAGGGATATGACAATCTCGTGACCCTGACCGGCTCGTTGCTTGACGTACCCGTGGGTAGTGTTCTTCTTGTTGACGGAGACTGGCGTGTTGACCCTAAATATGGTCAGCAATTTGTGGCTCAGTCATGGACGGAGGTAATGCCCGCCACTCTTTATGGCATTGAGAAGTATCTCGGCAGCGGTCTGGTAAAGGGTATCGGCCCGGCATACGCCAAGGCTATTGTCAGCAGATTCGGACTGGAGACAATCGACGTAATTGAAAACGACATAGAGCGTTTGCTTGAAGTGCCTCGTCTCGGCAAGAAACGCATGGAGAAAATCCGTGATAGCTGGGAAAAGCAGAAGGACATCAAGGAGGTTATGGTCTTTCTACAAGGGCATGGCGTAAGCACAGCCTTTGCCGCCAAGATCTACCGCAAGTATGAAAAGGAGTCGATTGCCAAGGTCAAGGAGAATCCCTATCAGCTTGCAGATGACATCTGGGGAATTGGTTTCAAGACTGCCGACAGCATAGCCGCGAAGATGGGCTATGAGAAGAACGACCCTCGTCGTTGCCGCAGCGGAATACTTTACGCGCTCAACGAACTTGCGGAGGAGGGTCACGTCTATGCCGAGCATGAGCAGTTGGTTGAAGCCGCCGCCAAACTGTTGGAGGCAGAGGAAACGCCGGTTCGTCAGGCTCTCGCCTCTATGATGGAGGCCAAGGATGTTATCGCCGACAACGATGTATTATATCTCCCTCCATTCTATCATGCCGAGAACGGCTCGGCTAAACGGTTGCAGTCTCTCCTTTCCGACACATCGTTTCTCAATTCCGGTGTTGCTGCAGAACCGGAAGCCGAATATGGGACAAAATCCGGAGGCATAGTCTATGACGAAGTACAGCAAGCGGCAATTCAGAAGGCACTCGACTCAAAGGTAATGGTGCTGACAGGCGGTCCCGGCACAGGCAAGACAACCACCACACAGGGCATAATAGCCGCTTTCAAAGCCCGGCAGATGAGTATTCTTCTCGCTGCTCCCACAGGTCGCGCCGCCAAACGGATGACCGAAGCCACCGGCATGGAAGCCAAGACGATACACCGTCTGCTGGAATACAATCCGATGGACGGATACAAACGTAATGACGAGAACCCATTGGAGGGTGACGCTCTGATTGTGGATGAATGTTCGATGATTGACATTCTATTGTTCTACAATCTGATGAAGGCAATCCCATCGAATATGCGCCTGATATTCGTGGGCGACATCGACCAGTTGCCGAGTGTCGGAGCGGGCAATGTGCTTCGTGACATCATCGACTCACAACAGATTCCGGTGGTACGGCTGACCCGCATCTTCCGTCAGGCACAGTCGAGCCGAATCGTGATGAACGCCCACGCCATCAACGCCGGGCATTTCCCTAACATCAAGAATGGTCTTGATACCGATTTCTTCTTCATAAATCAGGAGGATGCCGATGAAATGGTCAAACTCATCATCGGACTTGTGCGCGACCGTCTGCCGAAGAAATATGGCTATCCGCCAAAAGAGATACAGGTACTGACACCGATGCAACGTGGCACGGTCGGAGCGGGCAACCTCAACATCGAACTGCAAAACGCCCTCAATCCTACGGGCCCGTCATTGGCTCGTGGCGGTTACACCTTCCGTCAGGGCGATAAAGTTATGCAGATTCGCAACAACTATGACAAGAACGTATTCAATGGCGACATCGGCTATATCACAGCCGTCGATACCAACGAGCGGATTCTGACCGTTACATTCGACAGCCGCCTTGTAGAATACGACATAACGGAACTTGACGAGATTGTATTAGCATATGCCGTCACAATCCACAAGAGCCAAGGCTCGGAATTTCCGGTTGTGGTCATGCCCGTGACGATGAAACACTTTGTCATGCTCCAGCGCAACCTCATCTACACCGGCATAACCCGCGCCAAGAAAATTTGCGTGCTCGTCGGCACAACCAAAGCCCTCGCATACGCCATTAAGCAAAATACCGTCTCCAAACGCAACACTAAGCTGAAGGAGCGTCTAAACGAAAATAGCTTATGAGTAGTAAAAAATATATCGCGACACTAATCGCCATTAGCGGCTTCCTAACCGCATTTGCCGACACCGACAATCTCACAGGAGCTTGGAAAGGCCCGAAGGATTTGATGGTCAATCTCTGCATTGACAATGATAAGCAGTTGTATGTGGGATATTGCGGTATTCTCCGCACCTACGGCTGGGTGGATTTCTCAACAAGCCTCACTCCTGATTCACTTATAATAAAGTCTGCCGATATAGGAAGTCCGTTCGAGGGACGCTTCAAAATCGAGTCTGACAATAGACTCGTCGGAAAACTTGAAATGGGCAGTCATGGCGATGATTGGTATTTCAACGGCAATGCCGAGCTTGTTAAAGAAAAGCCTGTAATGCCGGAAAATCTTAACCCAAAACTTGAAGGTATCATACTTCCGTCAGATTATGGTGTGCTGGCTCGTGACCGGAATATAGCATGGGAAGTTCTCTCAACCCTAACCCCAAAATCATACGGCTGTGTGGAGAAAAACATGGTGGAAAAACTGCTGAACGCAAAGACATATCCGATTACACCGAAAGATATGATAGGGTTTCGCCGTGTGCGTTCCATACAGATAGATGCCCGTGACGGCATATTCTCTTATCCGTATTTCAATTGCAGGTTCAAGAAAGCCGATGGAAAGGTTTTCTTTGAAAAGACAACCGGTAGCCAGCGTAAATCGGGATATGTCTATCAGAACAGTCCGGAGTCGCTTGTCTTTCTCGGAGGCTGGAGCGTTAACGATGACCCTCAGACCGGATACGGCAGTACAAACTCAGTTGTCGGCAAGGTCTATAAGATCGGCCCACGCAAAGCCATCATGATTTTTCCGACGGAAGAAGACCGGGTTGAAATCTACGAACTCACAAAATAACAGTCATGAAGAAGACCATATATTCAATATTGTCGGCAATCTGTCTGCTTTCTTTGATTGGTTGCTCCACGCCAAAGTATTCCATCTTCCGTTATGACAACGGAGATGACTATTTTCGCGAGGGGCTGCACCGCATAGTAGGCAAGGATGGTAAAATCGGTTTTGCCGATGAGAAAGGGAATGTTGTCATATCTCCCCGGTTCGCATTCGTGTTCCCATTTGAAAATGGTCTTGCGAAAGCGACACATGAGGGTCATAAGGTGGCAGAGGGTGAACATTGGCAATGGATCAGCCCGGAGTGGTTTTACATAGACCACAAGGGAGATGTTATAAGAAACGACCACCGCTATTCCCAGATCGAGGAGCGGCTGAAAACTTATGTTGCCGCACAGGATATCAGGATTGGTGTTGCCGTGATAATCGACGGAAAAGATACCGTATCGGTCAACGGCAACCGTGATTTCCCGATGTTAAGCGTCTATAAGTTCCCGCAGGCGCTGGCTGTCGCCGATTATTGCATGAAAAAAGGTATAACATTGTCGGACACCATCGGCATTCAGGCAAAGGAGATAAAAGAGGGCACTTGGAGTCCAATGCGGAAGAAATACGGTGTCAGGGATTTACGCCTCCCGCTGTCGGAGATTCTTGAATACTCCCTGCAACAGAGCGACAACAACGCTTGCGACGTGTTGTTCCGACTTATCGGAGGCCCTCAGGTTGCCGACAGTCTGATGAGGGCATCAGGCCACGGAGACATCACCATCGGCTCGACCGAAGATGAAATGCACCGTGACCCGTATCTCTGTTATCAGAACCGGGCGACACCGATTGCAATGGCTCGTCTCTTCGATAAGTTCTACCGTCTTGAAATGCGCCATGACAGTCCTGTCCACGAGGCTATCGGAGCGCTGATGATGTCATGCGGCACCGGCGACAACCGTCTTCCGGCTCCGCTTATGCCGACCAATGCTGTAATCGCTCACAAGACCGGGACAGGCGGACGCAACACTCAAGGACGCATTGTCGGAATCAACGATGCCGGATATGTATTTCTCCCGAACGGACGCGGCTATGCCATAGCCGT
>VSPN01000057.1 GCA_009775355.1 Muribaculaceae bacterium | reverse complement strand
ATTATTTTAAGAATTACCCCCGAATAAGCCCGTGATGGGTCCATCGGGGGTTCATTGTAAAGTTACAAAATATCTACGACTTTGGCAAACAATTAGTTGGCGATTAGCTGAGTATCCCTAGTTATCTAACGTATGATTACCGGAGATTTTCCTTCCGACAGATCCTTAAGCGCTCTGGCTACCGCCGCGTCCTTCTCATTCAGAATCTCTATGAAAGTCTCATAACCTACAAGGTCACGGGCTATGCACGCCTTGATCTGATTGATAAGAAGATCTCTTGACTTGTTGATATAATACCAGCGGGCAGGAAGTCCACGGGCCGCAGCATAATTGACAAACGCTGTCAACAGAGAGCTGTCTCTCGCCATGACACGAGCCATTGTCTCCTTGCTTTTGGTACCTTTCATCATTGGCCGGTATGAATCGGCCATGTCGCGGGCAAACTTCTGGATAAGTCCCATGTTGTTCGCCTCGATATAATAGGATGTGTATCCGGTAGTGTCCTCCGGAACAAATATATCAGGCATTATACCGCCTCCTCCGAAAACCTTCCTACCGCCGACTGTGGTGAATTCCTTGCTTTTATCAAGCTTGATACTGTCTTGTGAATAGAACTCTCCGTGATTATAACGATCAAGGATATCAAGTTCATACTTTCCATCCTTACCTCTTTTATACTCTTTCTGGATAGATCTTCCTGAAGGTGTGTAATAGCGGGCCACCGTGAGACGAATCGCCGAACTGTCTGGAAGTGCGATCTGATTCTGCACGAGTCCCTTTCCAAAAGTTCTGCGTCCGATCACCAGCCCTCTGTCGTTATCCTGAATGGCACCGGCGAATATCTCTGATGCCGAAGCCGAATATTCATTGGTGAGAACTACTATCTCACAATCCTGAAAAAGTCCGCTACCATCGCTTATGGCCACAGTCTCATTCTCTGGAGTGCGTCCTTTAGTGTATACGATCATGCGGCCAGCAGGCAGAAACTCATTGGCCATAAAGATAGCCTGATCCATAAATCCTCCTGAATTGCCTCTGAGATCGACGATAAACTTCTCAGCACCTCTTGCCTTCAGATCGCCAAGAGCCTCAAAAAACTCATTATAAGTATTTCTTGCGAATTTGCTTACCTTGACATAGCCAACCTTGTCATCTATCATATATGAAGCGTCCACACTGTTCGACGGGATCTTGCCACGTGTTATTTCATAAGTGACAGGTTTGGCCGATGTCTTGCGTTTTATACTTACGCTGACCTTCGTTCCCTCTTTTCCTCGAAGTGCTGTAAACACATCATCACTTGAGGCATCCGCACCAGACAGTTTTTTTCCGTCAGCTTCAAGTATCATGTCGCCGGGCAGAAGTCCGACACTTTCCGCCGGACCTCCGGCCACGACCTCTATGATATTGACTGTGTCGTTAAGCATCTGGAACATCACACCTACTCCCCCGAAAGAGCTTTCGAGGTCATCGTTGGTAGACTCCAGATCCGAAGCCGGAATATATACCGAATGTGGGTCAAGAGAGGCAAGAACGTCCGGGATGATCTGTTCGACAAGACTGTCTGTGTTGATCTTGTCGACATATTGCTGGTCGATCAGACCCAATATCATACGCAGCTTTTCCTCTTCGGGCGACAATTTCTGAAGAGACACGTTTTTGCCTATGAATATTCCCCCTATCACGCCAATTGCAAGCATGACGGGAACCAATACTGATCCTATGTTTCTCTTATTGTTCATCTTCTTTATCGAGAGGCAGGTGCACGACCTCCACCCCGGCCTCCCGAAGAAGCTCGAGGCCATCTGTGATCCTGTAAAGTTCTGAAAACACCACTCTTTTTATTCCTGACTGTATTATCAGCTTTGAACATTCCATGCATGGACTTGCCGTAACGTAGAGCGTTCCACCCTCGCTTGAGTTGTTGCTCCTCGCCACTTTCGTAATGGCATTGGCTTCAGCGTGCAGCACATAGGGCAGAGTCACTCCTTCCGACGATTCGCAGACATTGGGAAAACCGGATGGAGTTCCGTTGTATCCGTCAGAGATAATCATCTTTCCTTTCACAATAAGAGCACCCACCTTGCGGCGCTCGCAATATGAGTTTTCACTCCAGATCGCCGCCATCCTGAGATAGCGGCGATCAAGAATCTCTTGCTTCTGATCCATATCAGAATTCATTATGATCCATCAGATAACGTTCAGCATCCATTGCCGCACGACATCCGGTTCCGGCTGAAGTGACAGCCTGTCTGTATATCGGATCCGCGCAGTCTCCTGCCGCGAATACGCCCGGCACATTGGTAGATGTGCAGGGAGCTGCAGTCCTTATGTAACCCTGATCGTCAAGTTCTACAAAACCCTTGAAGACATCTGTGTTGGGCTTATGTCCAATCGCAAGGAAGAAACCATCTATGCTTATGTCGAGATTCTCTTCATGGTCTGTACCCTTGTCTCTTACAAGATGTGCACCCTCCACACCCTCTTCTCCGAAGAGTCCTACGGTGTTGCATCTGTAGAGGATCTCTATGTTCTCTCTCTCCTCTACCCGTTTCTTCATTACATTCGACGCACGCAGATAATCCTTACGGACTATCATGTAGACCTTTTTGGCAAGTGTCGAAAGGTACAGAGCTTCCTCACAGGCCGTGTCTCCGCCTCCGACCACAGCGACATTCCTGTTTCTGTAGAAAAAACCGTCGCAAGTAGCGCATGCGCTGACTCCGAGTCCCATGTATTTGGTTTCATCAGGAAGTCCGAGATACTTTGCGGAAGCACCAGTGCAGATTATCACGGTCTCCGCGATATATATGTCTCCGCGATCATCCTCACATCTGAACGGTCTGCTGGAGAAGTCGACTTTGACAATCGTACGGGACTTTATTTCCGTTCCGAATCTTATAGCCTGATCTCTCAGTTCGTTCATCATCTGCATTCCCTGCACTCCGTCGGGATAACCGGGAAAATTCTCGATATCGGTAGTCTGTGTTAGCTGACCGCCAGGCTGTTCTCCTTCAAGCAGGATCGGTTTAAGATTTGCCCGCGAGGCATATATGCCGGCTGTGCAACCGGCTGGTCCCGAACCGATGACAAGGACCTTGGTCTTGATTTCTTCCATATGATTTTCAGGTTTAGAATTCTTACAATGAGATAACACGCACGGACACGGTTTTATTATCACTCCAACAGGTTCGCACGCATATTTGTGTGATATCTATCTTAAATCCACGAGTTCGTAATCTGTCATATCTCCGACAGGGCAGACGAAGTCAGAATCAGAGACCCGTTTTTCGAGGGTGATCGAAGCCAGTGAAATCGTAGTCACCCTGTCATTTCTGTCTCGAACTATGAATCTTCGTGGCAAGAGACTTTTCTTGTCAAGATCGATCTCAACCGCTTTGATCTCTCCGTTCTTGCGCTTCGGATTAAGCAGAATCAGATAATCGACATTGCTCTTGCGCCTTGAGAAATAAACTTTGTAACCGGCCTTATATCCGGAAATATATGAAAACGGGTTTACTTCATTTATTTCCTGAGTTGTCGGAGTGATAAGCGTGATTTCTTTCGATGAACTGTTGGCAGTCCACATGTTTCTTCCGTCATACCATGTAGAGGCCGACGGAGTTGAAATTCTGAACTTCTGTCCGGATGACTGAAGATTCCCCCTTTCATTTACACCACTGCCTGAAACAGCGAAAGAGCAGCTGACTCCTGACGCCTTTGATATATTGGCGATCGCCTTGTCAAGAATCTGCGAGGGAGACTCGGCTGAATGTACCTGCAATGCTCCGTATATGACAAGCAGCAGCAGAATTATCTTTTGTCTCATAATCAGACCTGCTATGTGTGTTATTAATTCCTATTCAAGTGAGGAGAGAATCTCTTCCAGACGCATGGCGTCAACCAGAACAGTCCTCGGTTTTCCGCCCTGCGAGGGGCCGACTATTCCGACTCTTTCAAGCTGGTCCATGATACGTCCGGCTCTGTTATAACCGATTTCATAAAAGCGTTGCACCGACGATGTGGATGCCCTTCCGGAATTGACAACATCGCGTGCTACTTTTACAAACAGTTCGTCACGCTCACCGACAGGACCGGTTTCAGCCATGCCATCTCCGCTCTCGAGGTGCGGTTCGGGCAATTCGTATATTCCCTGCGGATACGGTTGTCTTTCGACGTATTCACAGATGCGCTCCACTTCGGGCGTGTCGATGAAAGCACACTGCACACGCACCATCTCCGAATTGTTGAAGATCAGCATGTCTCCCCGGCCTATCAGCTGCTGAGCGCCAGGGGTGTCGAGAATAGTCTTTGAATCGACACCCGATGACACTTTGAACGATATTCGGGCTGGGAAGTTCGCCTTGATAATGCCGGTTATGACATCGGTAGAGGGACGCTGAGTGGCAATTATGACATGCATTCCGACAGCCCTCGCCTTCTGTGCCAGACGCGCGATAGGAGTCTCGACATTCTTGCCGAGAACCATCTTGAGATCGCCGAACTCATCAACTATCACCACGATATACGGCAGGAATCTATGTCCTTCAGCAGGATTAAGAACGCCTTCGCGGATTTTGGCATTATATTCCTCAATGTTGCGCGTATGTGCGTTCTTTAGCAAGGTGTATCGCTGTTCCATCTCGATTGTCAGCGAGTTGAGTGTTGCCTCTACCTTGGCCATGTCGGTAATTACCGGCTCCTCACTGTCATCAGAAGGAATCATTGCCATATAGTAATTCTTAAGTTTGTTATAAAGGCTGAATTCCACCTGCTTGGGATCAATCATAACGAATTTCACCTCATGAGGAGCCTTGCAATATAGCAAAGACGCCACAATGGCATTGAGCCCGACAGACTTTCCTTGTCCTGTCGCTCCTGCTACGAGAAGATGCGGCATTTTCGTCAGATCGGTAATATATACTTCATTCGAGATTGTCGAACCGAGAGCGATCGGCAACTTGAATTTAGACTCCTGATATTTCTGAGACTGTATCACTGTTCTCATCGAGACGGTCTGCGGATCTTTATTGGCAACCTCTATGCCGACAGTTCCTTTCCCCGGTATAGGGGCAATGATCCTGACTCCGATAGCAGAAAGGCTCAGTGCTATGTCATCGACAAGACTGCGGATTTTAGCAATTTTCACACCATTGTCTGGAACAATTTCGTAAAGTGTGACTGTCGGACCGACAGTCGCCTCTATCCTGGTGATAGGAATGCCGAAATCAAGCAGTGTCTTCTCTATCTTACGCTTGTTCTCCATCTGTTCCTCCTTGTCTACCTCTACTCTGGCTTTGCCTTCGGCGAGAATCTCGAAAGGAGGGAACTTATACTTCTGGTCTTCAAAGTGCTCGATATCCGGACGATAACGGCGGGAGTCAGCCTGATCGATCTCATTTACTTTCACGACCATTCTGTCCGGTCCCGATATATTATGATTACACGCATCAGATTCATTATCACGTTCTGAATCCGCCACACTTCCGTTTTCTCCGCAAACCGGTTCCTTGTTTTCCACGTGGATGGCAACATCCGGCTCACTGCCTGCATGCACGCATACACTCTCATCATCTCTCTTTAAACTCATTCCGTCGAAAGCCTGCTCAGCCATGCTGGTACTGTCGTCAGCAAAGTGTGACATATCATTCTCCGAAACATCGCTTATATCATATATCGATGAGTCATTGCCAAAATCCATATGATGACCGGCAACTTCAGCGTTATCAGAACTGTCAATGTGCGATATAGCGGCTTCTCCAGCTCTCTGGTCGTCTATGCGCTCTTGCTCCTGCATTCTCCGTATTTCCGCCTCCCGGGCCAGTTCTGCCTCCCGGGCCTCGGCGGCGACACGACGCCTCTCTGCATGCTTCCTCCGGACCCGTATAATCCAGTTTACAAGATCCCGCATACATATGACAATAAAGACAGCTATCATGAAGATACTCAAAAGCACCGCCCCGATACTCCCTATAAAACCGATTACAAATTCGTTGACATATGTTCCATGATAGCCTCCCCAGTTGACGGATGTGTGCATGCTGTATGTCACAAGCCCGACGATCAGCGATACGGTAATAAGCGCCACTATGCACTTGATGGTAAAATCAAGTGAGCGAAATCTGGGTCTGCCTGTCAGAAGTTTCAATGATATGGCACCGAGCCATATTATTATCACCAGAGATCCGATTCCAAACCCTTCGTTGATCAGAAATTCCGACAATCTTGCACCTCCCTCACCTCCGGGATTGGCCACTTTGGGAGCAAAGCCAACAGGAGATGAGGCGATCTTGGACTGATCCTGAATACAGGTCGAAAAGTATCCACAAAAAGATACTGTCAAGTATATGGCAAGACATCCGAAAAATATCCCGGACAATATTCTGAATTGCGGACTGGCAAACCATGCCCGGATTCGTCTGAAGTGTGTAAACGGACTTTTCCCGATCTTGTCCTTATTCGATTTTTCCGCGTCTTTTTTTACAGGCCTGCGTCTTCGCAGATTTTTCTGGCCGGATTTACGGCTTTTGTCTTCCTGATTATTTTCCTGAACGACGGTTTCTTCCCCATAGTTTATTTCAGGTGTGTAGCTATCGTAGTTTCTCATTCGAGTGTTTTACAAAATTTTGACAGCACAAAGGTACAAAAATATTCCGTCTCAATCGAATATTTTCAACATTAATTCACACACCCGCCATGCATGAGCACGACTCATACTGAGTCATTGGGCAATCCATTTTCCTTGACAGTATCCAGAGTCTCTATGCCGACTCCTGATTCAATGATATTCGCCACACTGTCTGCGGATATCTCGGAGACCGAATTTACTGAATCAGGTTGAGTTTTTACATTATCCTTCTTCGGTTTCAAATAAGGCAAAGACTTTTCCTTTTCAGTCATCGCGTATTTTTCTTCTGTCGGGAAATAAGGAACGAAACACCCCTCCTCGCGGTTGACAGCTCTGTCTCTTTTTCCGGGCAATACTATTACCGGCATTCCCGGTTCTACGAGTTCCACAAGCTCCATTATGTTGTCATTGGTCAGTCTGATACATCCGTGACTCGCACGATGGCCTATTGACCATGGAGAGCATGTTCCATGAATGCCTATCTGGCTTGTGACAGGTATTTTCAACCTTATGAATCTCGGCCCGAACTGGCCTTTCTTTTTTGAAGTGACACCGTCATCATCAGTGTAAAGCCAATCCGTACTGTTATATATTCCCTCAACTTCAAAAAAACCTTCCGGCGTGCGAGAATCGGCTTTCTTATGTTTGGTTCCATAGTTTTTGGCACATGCCATGTCATATGCTTTCTTTACATTGCCGTATCTGTCATAAAGAATCACCCTCATGCTGGCCTTGTCAACAATTATAAAACTGTCATATCTGTTGGCAATGAGTTTCTCCGCGTATTCCGGCACCTCTCTTGCAATTACAGGAAGGATGCCTCCAGAATACTGTGATGAGTGACGGCAAGTATCAAGGTAGGCCGATATAGATGAGCCGTCTTCAAAATGATAATCCGGATCCCCTGGTCGAGAAGCCGACTCCCCCACCGGTGCGTCTGTCTCCTTGCCTTCTGAAATCACAACAGCTGCGGAGTCTTGTGACGACTCCTTATGGTGACGATAGTTGCCGGAGCATCCTGCAACCCCAATAAATAAAAACAGATATGATAATTTGGCAAAATTGTATAGATAGAACCGTGATTTCATTTTCTATTTTAACTGGTCTATTGTAAAATGCAAATTTACTCATTTTTTACGAATAAATGAAATAATCTGAATAATATTTGCATCGGGAGGCAATTAATGTCCTTTCAAGAACGATTGGTTGATTTTTTTTTGTTATCTTCGCATCTTGATGAAATCTACCGCTATCATAGGTCTCGCGCTTCTCTTCATGGTGTGGCTCTGGCTCGCATGGATGCTACTTGCATATGGAGGCGTGACACTCAAGAATTTGCTGCTGCTGGCCATGACCGCAGTGATAATTTTTGTCCCGCTATTGAAGAAATATGGGATTGGTGCGAAAAATAGTAAAAAATGATTCAGGAACAGAAAGATAAAACAGCAATAGGACAGCAACAGTATCCGCTGCTATCGGGCATAAAGTCTCCTGCCGACCTCAAAAAGCTGAGCATCGTACAATTGCCTTTCCTGTGCGATGAGATAAGAGAATACCTGATCTCTTGCCTGTCTGTAAATCCGGGACACTTTGGATCAAGCATGGGAGCTGTCGATATAATCGTGGCGTTGCATTATGTGTTTGATACGCCGCGCGACAGAATTGTTTTTGATGTAGGACATCAGGCTTATTCCCACAAATTGCTCACCGGACGCTACGAGGCATTTCTGACCCAAAGAAAGAAAAACGGCATAAGCGGCTTTCCGTTCCCCTTCGAAAGTGAGTATGATTCATTTGTCTGCGGACATGCGGGCAATTCAATTTCTGCCGCTCTCGGAATGGCAATAGCCGACATGAACACGCCCGGAGAGGAAAACAGAAAAACCGTAGCACTCATCGGCGACGCTTCCATAAGCAACGGTCTTGCATTTGAAGGCCTTAACAATGCGTCTCAAAATCCCAACAATCTTCTTATAATACTCAACGACAATGAAATGTCGATTGATGACAACGTCGGTGCCCTGCATCGGTATCTTTCCGAGATGTCTACTTCTGCAGGATACAACAGACTGCGGTTCAAATTATATGGGCTGTTCAGAAAATGGGGACTGATTGAAGATAAGGGCAAAGGTCGCGTTTTGCGCTTCAACAATGCTCTCAAATCACTGGTAGCACGCCAGCAGAACATTTTTGAAGGGCTCAACATACGTTATTTCGGGCCGTTCAACGGCAATGACGTCACAAAAATTGTAAAGATCCTTCAGGACATTAAAGAGATGAAGGGACCAAGAATCCTGCATCTCCATACTCGTAAAGGAAAAGGTTTTCCCGCCGCAGAAAACAATCCCGCGCCGTGGCATGCTCCCGGAAAATTCGACCCGGCAACCGCAAAGAGACTCTCGGAAACCTCGATGGGCGACCGATTGCCATTATGGCAGGATGTTTTCGGAAATACTCTTGTGGAACTTGCCGGCAAGAACGAGTCGATCGTTGGCATTACGGCGGCTATGCCTACAGGTACATCCATGAACAAAATGAACTGTTATCCCAACAGAATGTTCGACGTCGGCATATCGGAAGGCCATGCCATAACATTCGCAGGCGGTCTGGCGGCCGCTGGCAAGAGACCGTTCGTGGCCATCTACTCGTCATTCCTTCAGCGTGGATTTGACAACATCATTCACGATGTAGCGATACAGAATCTGCCGGTGACTTTATGCATTGACCGCGCAGGATTAGTCGGAGAGGACGGTGTGACTCATCACGGCGTCTTCGACATGTCATATCTGAGAATCATTCCAGGCCTCAAGGTGGCGGCTCCAATGGATTGCGAGACCCTGAGAAATATAATGTATTCCTCTCTTGACTGGAATGGGCCGCTCGCAATCAGATATCCACGAGGGAAAGCCGATACTTGCATATGGAAGACTCCTTTTGCAAAAATCGAACCCGGCAGATCAAGGAAACTTGCAGAATCGCCTGACTCAAGAATCGCAGTACTTTCAGTCGGGCCCGTCGGATTCGAAGTCATCAAAGCCATAGAACGTCTGAAATCAGACGGATTGTCCGCAGACCATTACGATATGGTCTGGATCAAGCCGCTCGACACAGAGGTCCTGAGTCATGTTTCCGAAAGATATCAGGGCATTGTGACTGTGGAAGACGGATGTGTGTCGGGAGGGTTCGGATCTGCGGTCGACCAGTGGTTGGGACAGAACGGGAAAACTATCCGGGTTGTCAATCTTGGAATTCCCGACAATTGGATATATCAGGGATCTGTCGGCGAACTTAGAGCGGACTGCGGATTTGACTCCAATGGCATCCATGATGCGATATGCGCTCTGCATAATGAGCTTTCACAGTCAGACTGCCATAAGAACCAACACACCCCCGACTTATGAAAATCATAATTGCCGGAGCTGGCGAGGTCGGCACGCATCTTGCCAAGATGCTGTCCAAAGAAAATCAGGACATCACTCTGATCGATAACGATCAGACCAAACTTGACGTCATAGATTCAAATTACAATCTCATGACATGGAACGGCTCTACGTCTTCATTCGAGAGTCTTCGTGAAGTCGGTGTGCATGACACTGATCTTTACATTGCAGTGACGCCGTTTGAGACAAGAAACCTTGCAAGTTGCGCGATTGCAAAAAAGATGGGGGCCAAAAAGACTGTTGCCCGGATAGACAACAGTGAGTTCCTCATTCCGGAAAACAGGCAGCTCATCAGGGAGCTCGGAATAGACTTTGTCATTTATCCCGAGCATCTCGCTGCAAATGACATCGCGTTGTCGCTCACTCATAACTGGGCAAGATACTGGGGAGAACTCCACAATGGAGAACTTTTGCTTATCGGCGTGAAAATCCATTCCAACTCAGTGTTGCTGAATGTGAAACTGAAGGATCTGCCGGTGACAACACATGATTTCCATATAGCGGCCATCAAACGCAACAACGAGACAATCATTCCCAATGGTAATGACGAGATCTTTACCGACGATGTGGTATATTTCATCACGACCCCGCCTTATATCCAGCAGGTAAGAGAACTATGCGGAAAAACTAAAAAAGTGATCAAAAAAGCCTTGATAATGGGCGGCAGCAGAATAGCGAAAAGATTCGCAACCCTTTATCATGATAAATTCCACATCAAGATCCTCGAGACCGACATGTCAGTATGCGAACGGCTCGCCACCGAGCTTCCGGATTGTGAGATCGTTTATGGAGACGGCCGGGACATAGAGGTTCTTCGAGAAAACAACATATATCAATATGACGCTTTTCTCGCATTGACCGAGTCATCGGAGACCAATATTCTCACATGTCTCACGGCAAAGGAGTTCGGAGTCCCAAAAACTATTGCAGACGTCGAGAATCTGCAGTTTCTCGGACTCGCCGAGAATCTGAACATAGGCAACACCATCAACAAGAAACTGCTTGCCTCAAGCCGCATTTACAAGATACTGCTTGACGCAGATGAAAGCAATTCACGTTTCTTCGCTCTGGCAGATGCCGAGGTTGCGGAGATATACGTCAAGAAAGGGGCAAAAATAACCCGAAGCCCGGTCAAAGACCTAAACCTGCCATTCGGAATGACTCTTGCCGCCATGGTGCGCAACAACGAAGTTATGCTTGTGAACGGTAACACCCACATCGTGGCCGGCGACTACGTTGTGGTTTTCTCCCTTATGGGAACAATCCAGAAGATAGAAAAATGGTTTAACTGACCTTGCCTAACACAAATCAGTATATGCCTTTATATCAGCGACACAGATCATACATCAACATTCTCATGTTGTTGAGGGTTGTCGGATGGCTTCTTATGATAGAGGCAGTCTTCATGGTGCTTCCATGTGCGGTTGCATTGATTAATGAAAATGAAAGCTTCATGCCTTTCCTTGTGTGTATCTGCATCACTGGCGGCTGCGGAGCGCTTATGACTCTGCTTAAGCCTAAGTCAAGAGATATGGGGAAGCGTGAGGCTATTCTGCTGACAGGTTCAACTTGGATCATTCTCTCTTTATTCGGCATGCTTCCGTTTATTTTTTACGGCACTCACATGTCGGTGACAGATGCATTCTTCGAGACAATGAGCGGATTCACTACCACCGGAGCGTCTGTGCTGCCTTCTCTTTCAGATGTTCCCAAATCGATACTTGTGTGGCGCTGCATCACTCAATGGATCGGAGGACTCGGAATCATTCTGTTTACTCTTGCCGTGGTACCGATGCTGAATACGTCGGGAGGAATGCAGATGTTCAACGCAGAGGTGACTGGAATCACACATGACAAGCTGAGACCGCGGGTCAGCTATACGGCCAAGGGGCTGTGGGGAGTCTACGCCATACTTACACTCGTTCTTATCATATTGTTGTCATTCTCAGGCATGGATTACTATGATGCATTCTGCTATGGTCTCTCCACAATGTTGTCCCGTCCTGAAAAATCTTGACTGGGATTTGTATTGTTAATTGTTAATATGTGTTCAAAGTCCGGAGGGACTTTG
>VSPN01000056.1 GCA_009775355.1 Muribaculaceae bacterium | reverse complement strand
AAGATGAAAATACAGGTGGCCATCGCCCGCAAGATACTTGTTGCCATCTGGCACATGCTCTCCAAAGAGCAGGACTTTATAGACATCTACCTCAAGAGACTTGAGGAGAACAGAAAGATGGAGGAACAACTAAAATCACTGGAATCGAAAATGGCCTGACGGCCATTCGACATACCTTCCGATGCAATGTAATTATCTTTGTGGTGCATGGCAGCCCGGTTCGCAAATTTGCAAACGCATCGGGAAGGAGTTGGACACCGGCATAAGCTAACCAAGCTTGTAGAGGAAAGTAATAATCTTATATCTAAACCCGTGGCAACACTGACATGGGATGCATAATCACGCCTATATGTTCTGAAACATGGCCATTATGCTCTCGTTTTAATCTATTTTGACGGAAAGATGCCAAATACGTTTTAGAGGAAAGATAAGGAAAATCCACCAAAAAACGTTATAATTGCAGATCGTATTGATTTATTGAAAACAAGACGAAAACCTTAAACTGCAAGAGACATGGCACTTGAAAACACAATCGCAAGATACACACCCGAGCAGATAGAAACCGACCGGCGAGTGCTGGAACTGCTTTCACAGACCTTCGGAACGGCAAGCGCGGCAAGTTCGGAAATAATCAATCTTGAGGCGATCCTCAACCTGCCGAAAGGCACCGAGCACTTCATCGCAGATCTTCACGGTGAAGACGAGGCGTTCCGACACATATTGAAAAACGCCTCAGGCAACATCAAACGCAAGGTACGCGAGATCTATGGCAACGAAATGCGCGATTCCGACATAGCCCAGTTCTGTTCACTGATCTATTATCCGAAGCAGAAACTCGAACTCATACGCGAGGAGGAGGAGGATCTCGATGACTTCTACAACATAACGCTTCACAGACTCGTCAAAGTGCTTCAGAGCGTATCTTCAAAATACACCCGGTCAAAAGTGCGCAAGGCTCTCCCGAAAGAATTCGCCTACATCATCGAGGAGCTGCTTCACGAGACACCCGGAGGCGAAAGCAAACAGATGTACTACAACCGCATCGTCGAAACCATAATATCAACCGGTCAGGCCGATGAATTCATCATCGCCATCTGCAATGTGATACAGCATCTCAGCATCGACCGTCTGCACATACTAGGCGACATATACGACCGCGGACAGGGTGCACACATCATTATGGACACACTTGCCGACTACAAGGGGTTTGACATCCAGTGGGGCAACCACGACGCCCTGTGGATGGGCGCGGCGGCCGGCAACGACAGCTGCATCGCCAATGTGCTTCGCATAGCGCTGCGCTACGGCAACATGGACACTCTTGAGGAAGGCTACGGCATAAATCTCGTGCCTCTCGCCACATTTGCCATGGAGACATATGCAGACGACCCCTGCGACGTTTTCCGTCCCAGACTCGAACCCGGCAGCGCAGCAGACAACGAAAGGTCAAGATCGCTGCTGGCCAAAATGCACAAGGCCATAACTGTGATACAGTTCAAACTCGAAGGCGCACTGATAGACCGTTACCCTGACTGGAAAATGTCAAACCGAAAGCTCCTCGGATCAATATCGGAAGACCGGAAACAGATTACAATCGACGGACAGACATATCAGATGCGCGACAGTTTTCTCCCGACAGTAGATTCTACAGATCCATACGCACTTACCGAAGACGAGAAGAATCTCGTCGATAAACTGCACCGCTCTTTCCTGATCAGCGACAAGCTGCGCCGACACATGACGACGATGCTCGACCACGGATCGATCTATAACATATCAAACTCGAATCTGATGTTCCACGCCTCTGTCCCGCTGAACTCCGACGGATCGCTCCGCGAGATAACCATACTCGACACAAGCCTCAAGGGGAAAGAACTCATGAATGCCATAGGGATGCTGATGCGGGCCGCCTACAATGACGACACTCCTGAAGAAATAAGGCGATATGCCACCGACTACTACTGGTATCTGTGGTGCGGGCCGGACTCTCCACTGTTCGACAAAGAAAAGATGACGACTTTCGAACGATACTTCATAGCCGACAAACATACACACGACGAACCCAAAGGTTTCTACTACATATTGAGAGACCGGGAGGAGGTGGTGGATGGCATTCTTGATTCGTTCGGAGTCACCGGGGAGCACCGCCACATCATCAACGGACATGTGCCAGTAAAAGCCGGCAAAGGGGAACAGCCGGTAAAAGCAAACGGCAAACTGATGGTGATCGACGGCGGTTTCGCAAAGGCTTATCACACCACAACCGGCATAGCCGGATATACGCTCGTGTTTCATTCCAGAGGATTCGAACTCGTGCAGCATGAACCGTTCAGCAGCACTGAAGAGGCGATACGTCTCGGCACAGACATCAAGTCAACGACACAGCTTGTGGAACTCAGCAAAAACAGACTTCGTGTACGCGACACAGACAAAGGAGAAGAACTGCAGGCCCAGATAGACGAGCTCCGCGAGCTTCTGTCAGCATATCGCAACGGAATGATCAAACCCCGATAACGTCTGACATCGAAATACCTCCCCGGGGTAGCGGAAATATGAGCCCATTACTCCGGGGAACGATTCTGCATATTTTCAGCAAGAAAAATAGATAAAATTTGGCGATTCCGATTTTAACTGCTATTTTTACGCACAAAATAGGAAAGACAATAGCCGCAGTATTAATAACTGTCTCTATTACAACAATCCGCAATATCAATAAACCGTATACAGACTAATCTGTCAAAGAACAAAACCTAAACACGTTTCAATATGAAATCTCTCAGACGACTTCTCGCCATGACAGCAATCGGTCTTGGCCTCGCCCTTTCGGCAAACGCTCAGCTTCCCTCGGTGCAGCTTAAAGACCTTGCAGGAAAGCCTGTAGATTCATCAACTCTCAGCAATGACGGCAAACCGTTTATAATAAGCTTCTGGGCGACATGGTGCAAACCCTGCATCCGCGAGCTCACAGCCATACATGATGTCTATCCCGACTGGGTTGACGAGACCGGAGTCAAGGTTTACGCCATATCGATCGACGAGGCTCAGAACTCCACAAAAGTAAAGCCTCTGGCCGACGCGAGAGGCTGGGAATATGACGTGCTGCTTGACCAGAGCGGCGACTTCGCCCGCGCCATGGGCTGTCAGAACCCGCCGCATGTTGTCGTGGTTGACGGAAACGGCAAGATAGTCGAGTCACACTCCGGATACACCGAAGGTTCGGAAGACCATCTGATCGAGATTGTCCGTCAGCTCATCGCCAAATAAGACCAGCATCAGAAACAACCTACCTAACCTGACGATTCCACATGAAACCTTTTAATATCAGCATTCCGGTTATCGCCGCGCTTGCCATGTCGCCACTGACCGCGGAGGCCGATTATCCTGTGGCCGTGCATGGCTCGGTACAGGCAGACATTGTATTCCCTGAAATTGATGACCAGATCGGAGCCATTGGCCCCTATGCCGAAAAAATCCTTTTCAACACCTATGCCGATGTCAACATGGCCAGCAGATATGTCGACGCCGGACTCAGAGCGGAGTTCATGAAGTGGCCTCTGCCAGGATATGAGAAAGACTTCGCAGGCTGGGGTCTGTCGAATTTCTACGTAAAAGGGAAATACAAAGGGTTCGACCTGACTGCCGGAGATTTCTACGAGCAGTTCGGAAGCGGCTTCATACTCCGCACATTCGAAGACCGAGCTCTCGGCATCGATAACGCCATACGTGGCGGACGCCTCAATGTAAACGCAGTCAAAGGGCTTCGCCTCACAATGCTCGGAGGAGTGCAGCGCCGCTACTGGGACTGGAGCAAGCACTCGCAGGTATACGGAGCCAATGCCGAACTTTATATGCACGACTACATCAAGTCGATGCAGGATCGCGGCGCCACATGGATGATCGGGGGTTCCTGGGTGCTGAAACATGAGCGCGAGGAGGAAATATATGTCGGCGATACAGACTATTACCTCAACCTTCCGAAATGTGTCAACGCATTCGACGTCCGCACAAGCTTCGCCAAAGGCCCATGGAGCGTGCTCGGCGAATTCGCCTGGAAAGGGCAAGACCCAAGCTATGACAACAGCTACACCTACGGAACAGGAACCGCTTACATGCTCAGCGCATCATACTCTAAGAAAGGCATCAGCGCGATGCTGCAGGCCAAACGCAGTTTCAACATGTCATACCGCTCCCAAAGGAAAGTTGATGGAATTTCGGCCTATATCAACTACATGCCTGCGTTCACCTACATGCACACATATTCACTTCCGGCGCTTTATCCGTATGCGACACAGTATGCTGACGGAGAATGGGCGTATCAGGGATCGTTCAGCTACATGTTCCCGCGCAATTCCGCTCTCGGAGGCAGATACGGCACCAAGCTTACTGTCAACGCGAGCTACGTGGCCGGGCTGTCGATGAATCCAGCACCGCAGGGACTAGGCGGGATGGTTCAGGGTACGGACGGCGCACGCCCCGCCAGCTTCTTCGGCCATGGAGACTGCAACTACTACGACATCAATGTCCAGATCGAAAAACGCTTCTCGGCTCCGTTCTCAATGACGTTCATGTATATGAACCAGATGCTCAACAATCAGGTTGTACCTATAGTGGAGACCGATGAGAAATACATCAGGACCAATATACTTGTGGCAGATGCCAAATACAGGTTCAACCGCAAGTACACCCTTCGCGGTGAAGCACAATATCTGTTTACCAAACAGGATCAGAAAGACTGGGCATACGGTCTGCTCGAGTTCTCATGGACTCCATATATAATGGTGTCGGTCAGCGACATGTGGAACTGCGGCGACACCGGCACTCACTACTACATGTTTGGCGTCACAGGCAACTACCGCAACAACCGCCTCATGCTCAGCTATGGCCGCACACGCGCCGGATTCGACTGCTCGGGCGGTCTTTGCCGCCCGGTTCCGGCGATGCACGGTTTCAAAATTAACTACACATACAACTTCTAAGCCAAAGAAATGAAGACAACATACAGAAAGCACATTCTGACGTCGGCAGCAGCATTGGTCATGACGGCACTTGTGTCATGTGACGAAGTGAGCCAGAATGACCGCTATATACTTGGTGAGCCTGTGAAAGCGGAACGCGGAGTGCTCCTCGAAGACTTTACCGGACAAGCCTGTATCAACTGCCCTGACGCGCACAAAGTCATCGAGCAGCTTGAAGAACAATATGGCGCAGACAAGCTCATAGCTGTCAGCATTCACTGCGGCGGATTCGGACTCTCTACATCGCGCACCGACTTCAATTCAGGCCGCATCGGACTGATGGCAGAAGAGGGAAACGCCATAATGGAAGCATATGGCATCAAGTCATTCCCCATGGGTGTGATCAACATGGGGTCGCCGATGGTCTACGACCTATGGCCGACTGAGGTGCGCAACGCAATCAAGGTCGAGACCGACGTCAATATTGATCTTGATGCGGCATACGTTCCCGACAGCCGCGACGGAGAGAACGGATACTTCGGAACAATCGATATCAAAGCTGAAGTCAAGAGCTGCATCAACCGTATCGCCGACATTCAGTTCTGGATAATCGAGAACGGGATCGTGGCATCACAGAGAAGCACTTCCGGAACTATCGATGACTATGTGCACAACAATGTGTTCCGGGCTCAGGTCTTTGACGGTCTGCGAGGCTCGCAGATATCTCTTGCCGCCGGCTTCCCGAATGAAACAGCGGGGTCGATAGCCAACCGTTGGACCGACAAAGAGCACTGGGTACCTGAAAACATTTCGGTCGTGGCCTTTGTAAGCGACAATAGCGGTGTCCTTCAGGTGGTTCGCAAGGATCTCTGCCCTGATGACACTGAAACCGGCGAAGAAGAGCAATCCTGATCAACAAGCAATTCATCATAAAAACATTTCACTCATTCTTATGAAAAAATTTACCTTGTTTGCCGCATGTGCGGCATTCGCGCTCGGCATGAACGCACAGACTGTAAAGTTCCTTCAGAACGGCAAAGAGATAGTGTCAGGCGAGACTGTCACCTGCACAGACTGGGAGAATGACGGATTCGGCACATTCCTGTGCGATCCAGAGATCTCGGTGGTAAGCGACCAGAATATTCTTGTGGACATCACTGCCGAAATGGCAACAGAATCACAGGCTTCTACCAGATTCATACAGATGTGCTGCGGAGGTGCATGTATGATCGGATCTGATAAAGTTGTCAAGTCAGGAATCAGCCTTACCGCCAATTCCGCAATGCCCCTCGAATTCGAGACATCGTATTGGGATGACGAACCCCAGACACCGACCATCATCACTGATATCTTCGTATGCCCGGCCGGTTCGAATGAAAAACTCGCTGCAATCACAGTGATCACCTCCGCCGGCGACGGAGCCGTGTCTGTCTTCGAGATCGACAACACATTGGTGACATTCAGCAACGGCGAACTGAAATACGAGGTTGCCTCCCCCTGCACTCTCGCACTCTATGACACTGACGGCAAACTGTTTGTCGAGAAAGCAGTAACCGGCAATGGATCAATCGACGCCACAGGCATCCCGGCCGGAGTATATGTGTATACCCTCGGAAACAAGAGCGGCAAGGTGGTCGTGAGATAAGACATAACGAACAAGGCACAATACAATCCGCGCGGAAGCGATCTGAAAATCGCCTCCGCGCGTTTCTTTATAGTATGAAACAAGACTTATGTAATCCAACACGGCAGCCAAATGGTTTTACTTAAAAAGCAAAGTCTAATATGGCCGATGTAATCATAATATGTATTGTTATAATAGCGGCAGGAGTCGCCTTCTGCCTTCAGGCCCGCCACGACATGCTCGCCACAAGGAGACTGCTGAGCCATGAAAGATTCGAACATCTGAAGGAACAATGCAGCGAAACAAGGACAATCGACCTGATAGGAGAAGAGACATATCATGATATGACAGCCCGCATAGAACGCATAATCGAACTTCACGGACATCAGGCATGCCAGACATTCACGCTCACATGCGGGCCGGACTCCGCCGATGGCTCGCGGGAACTGCACAGGATTCTGCCCGGATGTCAATTGCGTCTCTGCGCATGTCGCGAAGACGGAGTGGACTGGATAGACGTGTACTGCAATGGCGCAAGAATCGGACGCATGGCACTGCTCGACGCGCTTGAGATCTCCGAAATAATGGAGAACAACCACATACGCGGCGCTTATGTGTCGGAACAGAACTGCTATGGGATAGGGGATTCCCACCAGATAGGCATCATTCTCTTCTATGAACCGAAAGAGGTGCGGACCGCCGACAGCGAAACCGGGCAGACCTGCGACACCCGACATGGAAACACACCGCACGACTTCTGTCCGAACTGATCAGCAGTCCGGATACATGCCGCCTGAGCACATGCCTGACATACGCCGAACTCATGAAAACAATAATAAAAAAGTAGCGGATTCTTACTGACATTTGAGATTTTTTGGCTAATTTTACAACAAAATTATAAATAACCACAACAAATGTGCAAGACAGGCCGCAGTCTGCCGCGCGCAATCATAAAGACAGCGCCACCAGCAGGCGCTGCCCCATAGGAAATGTCTGAAAAACGCTACAATTACAACGAAGTCTACGCAGCCACCCTCGAATACTTCAAGGGAGACGAACTGGCAGCACGTGTCTGGGCAAGCAAATATGCCCTGAAGGACTCCGACGGCACGTATTTCGAACTGACCCCCGACGACATGCACAGACGCATTGCATCGGAGATAGTCCGCATCGAAAACAAGTATCCCGATCCTATGAGCGAGGAGACGGTGTTCAGTCTTCTGCGCGACTTCCGCTACATAGTGCCTCAGGGAAGCCCTATGGCAGGAATAGGCAACAACCGGCAGGTGGGCTCACTCTCCAACTGTTTTGTCATCGGACTCGACGGTCATCCTGATTCCTACGGAGGCATAATCCGCATAGACGAAGAGCAGGTCCAGCTCATGAAGCGCAGAGGCGGCGTCGGCCACGACCTTTCACACATACGTCCCAAAGGCAGTGCGGTCAAAAACTCGGCATTGACTTCGACAGGGCTTGTGCCCTTCATGGAGCGATACAGCAACTCCACCCGCGAAGTGGCCCAGGACGGCCGCAGAGGCGCACTGATGATGTCGGTAAGCATAAAGCATCCTGATGCAGAAGATTTCATCGATGCAAAAATGACTGAGGGGAAAGTGACCGGAGCCAACGTATCGGTCAAGATCGACGACGACTTCATGCGTTGCGCCACAGAGGGCACAGCATACACCCAGCAGTTTCCGATCAGTTCCGTCGAGCCGCTGGTGTCAAAAGAGATCAATGCCTCGGCACTATGGAGAAAGATAGTGCACAACGCATGGAAAAGCGCCGAACCTGGCGTGTTGTTCTGGGACACTATCCAGCGAGAATCTGTGCCTGACTGCTACAGCGACCTCGGCTTCGAGACCGTATCGACCAACCCTTGCGGCGAGATACCTCTCTGCCCGTATGACAGTTGCCGACTTGTAGCCATCAACCTGTACAGCTACGTCAAAAATCCTTTTACACCCGAGGCTGAATTCGATTTCGATCTTTTTGCCGACCATGTGGGGAAAGCCCAGCGCATCATGGACGACATTATCGACCTTGAGATGGAGAAGATCGAGACGATCATAAGCAAGATCGAATCCGATCCCGAGACAGAGGAAGTGAAAAGCACCGAACTCAATCTGTGGAAGAAAATCAAGGAGAAGACACTCAAAGGACGCCGCACCGGCTGCGGAACCACCGGCGAAGGCGACATGCTCGCCTCACTCGGTCTACGATACGGCACTCCCGAGGCGACGGAATTTTCTGTCAGCGTGCACCGGGCACTCGCCCTTGCATACTACAGGGCATCTGTTAAAATGGCTGAAGAACGCGGAGCATTCGAAGTGTACGACCCGGAAAGAGAGAAAAACAATCCTTACATAAGCCGTCTGCGCGAGGCCGATCCGGATCTTTATGAAAGGATGGTCAGAAGCGGACGCAGAAACATAGCCTGCCTTACTATCGCACCTACAGGCACAACGTCGATAATGACTCAGACCTCATCGGGAATCGAGCCGGTGTTCATGCCCGTATACAAGCGGAAGCGCAAGGTGAACCCCGGAGATCCAGACATAAAAATCGACTTTGTCGATGAAGTCGGCGACGCGTTTGAGGAATATATCGTCTATCACCATAAATTTCTCGAATGGATGCGCATCAACGGCATCGAGGCCAAACGCAACATGACACCCGATGAGATCGATGAACTTGTGGCTCGTTCCCCCTACTACAAAGCCACATCAAACGACGTCGACTGGCTGGAGAAAGTGCGCATGCAGGGCGCGGTTCAGAAATGGGTGGACCACTCCATATCGGTCACTATCAATCTTCCTTCCGATGTCACCGAGGAGCTTGTCAACCGCCTCTATGTCGAGGCGTGGAAGGCGGGATGCAAAGGCTGCACTGTCTACAGAGACGGCTCGCGCAACAATGTGCTTGAATCTGTAAAAAAGACTCCGGCCGTGCCTGTCATGGCGACACCGGCCCACATATCTCGCAGACCTGCCGAGCTTGAGGCCGACGTTGTGCGATTTCAGAACAACAAGGAAAAATGGATCGCGTTCGTCGGCCTGGTCAACAACCAGCCTTATGAAATCTTCACCGGTCTGGCCGACGACGAAGACGGCATATTCTGCCCCAAGTCTGTCAACAAGGGAAAGATCATCAAGACTTCTGACGAGAACGGAAACAAACGGTATGACTTCCAGTTCATCAACAAACGCGGTTACAAGACCACGATCGAGGGGCTGAGCGAAAAGTTCAATCCTGAGTTCTGGAACTACGCCAAACTCATATCGGGAGTGCTCCGTTACGGAATGCCCATCGACCAGGTTCTCAAACTTGTGGGCGGACTGGAACTCGACTCCACCAACATCAACACATGGAAAACAGGAGTGGAACGTGCTCTTAAGAAATACCTGACAAACGGCACGGCGGCCACAGGGCAGAAATGCCCCAACTGCGGTGCGGAGACTCTGGTATATCAGGAAGGCTGTCTGATATGCACTTCATGCGGGACCTCCAAATGCGGATAAACATATTCTTAAAATACAACTCATGAAAATTTCATTCAACATCAATTACCACACCAACTGGGGTGAGAGCGTATATCTGTGCGGCTCCATTCCGGAACTGGGGTCAGGCGACGCCCGCCAGGCGGCGGAAATGAATCTCGTCAGCCCCGACATGTGGCAATTCACACTCGAGACAGAAAAGTGTCCGGGCGACTTCGAATATTTCTTTATTGTCAAGGCCGAAGGCCGTGCGTGGAGATTCGAGTGGGGAGCAAACCACCGCTTCCGTGCCGGCGAAGGCATCAGCGATTACCAGATATTCGACAACTGGCATGACATGCCGGCCGACAAGCCTTTCTATTCGTCGGCTTTCATCGACGGCATCCTGCGTCGCGACAACCGCGCGCCCGAACTCACTGCTCTTCCCGACACACTCAACATCCGCATCGAGGCTCCCATGATCGCGCCCGGCGAGTGCCTCGCAGTCACAGGCGAAGGTGATTGCCTCGGAAACTGGGATCCCGCACGCGCACTGCGTCTGAACGACCACAACTTCCCCGTATGGGAGATTAACCTCCCACTCGCCGAACTCAAAGTGCCTTTCGAATACAAGTTCTTCGTGCTCGACAAAAACGGCGAGACTGTCGGTTGGGAAGCGATGAACAACCGCGTATACGGAGTGCGTCCGCGCAAGAACGGCGAACAGGTAGTGATCGACGGCACACGTTTTGCCAACCCCAAGCGTCAATGGAAGGGCGCAGGCACGGCAATTCCCGTATTCTCGATCAGAACAGAGGATGATTTTGGAGTCGGAGACTTCCTTGACATGAAGAAAATGGTCGACTGGTGTGTGAAAACCGGCCAGAACATTCTTCAGATTCTTCCGATCAACGACACGACAATGACGGGCACATGGGTTGACTCATACCCCTACAAGGCCAATTCGACATTCGCACTCCACCCGATGTTCCTTCGCCCTGAGGCTGTAGGCACACTCAAGGATGAAGAGCGAATCAGGCACTACGAGAAGATACGCAACGAGCTCAATATGCTCCCCACGGTAGACTATGAGCGTGTGAACAACGCCAAACTCGAATACCTGCGCGAGCTTTTCGTCCAGGACGCCGGCCCGACACGCCGCCGCAAGGATTACAAGGAGTTTGTGGCTACCAACGAATACTGGCTTCTCCCCTATTCTGCATGGCGTGTGCTCCGCGACGAATACAACACTCCCGATCATTTCGCATGGGGTGAGTATTCCGTATATGACGAGAAAAAAGTCAGCGCGTTCATAGCCGCCCACCAGAAAGATATCGACTTCCACTACTATCTCCAGTATCATCTTGACCGCCAGCTCCGCGAGGCACGCGACTACGCTCACGCCAACGGTGTGGTGCTCAAAGGCGACATTCCCATCGGCATCAGTCGGTTCAGCGTCGACGCATGGCGCTCCCCGCGTCTGTTCAACATGGACTGTCAGGCAGGTGCTCCGCCAGATGATTTCTCCGTGCTCGGCCAGAACTGGGGCTTACCAACCTATAACTGGGAGGTTATGGCAGAAGACGGCTTCCAGTGGTGGAAAGACAGATTCCGCAAGATGTCAGAATATTTCGACGCTTACCGCATCGACCACATCCTTGGTTTCTTCCGCATATGGCAGATTCCTCTTAACGCAGTGCACGGTCTTCTGGGATATTTCAACCCGGCCATGCCCTATTCACCCGAGGAGATGCGCGGCACCTACGATTTCTGGATCGACACCGACCTCCAGTCCAACCCGCTCATTCTCGAATGGATGCTCACCGACTTCTTCGGTGACCACACAGAGGAGGCCAAGGAACTTTTCCTTGAGCGCACCGGAGGCGACCGTTACGGCCTGAAAGCATTCGTCAACACACAGCAGAAAGTGGAGGAATACTTCGCCGGACAGGAGAAAAACGAGAAAAACGAGATGTACCGTAACGCCCTTCTCGGCATTATCGACGATGTTCTCTTTATCGAGGATCCCTATCAGAAAGGGCATTACCATCCGCGCATCGCCGCGCAATACACATATCAGTTCCGCATACTTAGCGACTACGCAAAATGGTGTTTCAACCGACTGTATAACGATTTCTTCTATCATCGCCACAACGACTTCTGGTACGGCAAGGCGATGTGGAAACTTCCGCCCCTTCTCGACTCCACATCTATGCTCGCCTGCGGCGAGGATCTCGGCATGATTCCCGACTGCGTTCCTGCGGTGATGCACCAGCTCGAGATTCTCAGTCTCGAGATACAGCGCATGCCCAAAGACCCGCAGGCCGAATTCGGAGACACATGGCATTATCCGTACTACAGTGTGTGCACCACATCCACCCACGACATGGGCGGCATCCGCGCATGGTGGGAATCAGATCACGCAGTCTCGCAGAGGTTCTACAACAATGTGCTCCATGAAAGAGGCGAGGCACCTTACTTTGCCGAGCCGTGGATCTGCGACAAAATCATCGACCTGCAGCTAAAGAGTCCGTCGATGCTCTGTGTGCTTCCTCTTCAGGACTGGCTGTCGGCCGACGGCTCCCTGCGCCGTCAGAATCCGGCGGACGAACAGATCAACGAACCGTCGAATCCGCGCCACTACTGGCGTTACAGAATGCACCTCACTGTCGAAGAACTCATGGCACAGGAATCATTCAACAACATGATAGCACGCAAGATCGAAGAATCAGACAGATAACCCGCTCACATCATAATAAGAAAGAGGACGCGAATTGTCGTGTCCTCTTTTTATATCTATTACTGTCCGCTAAACCATAAAAAGGCGAGTCCAACTTCCTGAACGGCAGAAGTTGGGCTTACTTTTTGTATTT
>VSPN01000055.1 GCA_009775355.1 Muribaculaceae bacterium | reverse complement strand
TAGAGCTGCTGATATGTCTCCGATAGGGTTATATACAGCATGGCACGTTTCTCCTGCTCCGGTTTGAAGTTGAGCGGTGTGAAAGTGGCACCGGCCTTTCGGACATCCGACAGGAATCCGACCATGCCGTCAGCAACGACCATTGAGCCGTTCTTATGGAAGAACTGAATATCCTCTGAAAAAGGACGGGGCGACATATCGCGCTCCGGTGCTTTCGGTTCGATGGGGATTGCCGTCACCTTTGAGGTGCGGTTTCGTCCACCGGGTATGAAATCGCCCTCTGTCTTTTCAATGTATGTCTCGCCGGGTGTGATACCGGCGGCATTTGCCGCCTCCTGCGCCTCGCGTTCCAGACGCATTTCCTCCATCTGGCGATGGGCAATCGACATCATTGTTTCATAGAACCCGTTGATGGGTGGATTGTCCTCCCAGTTCAAAGAGCCGTAAAATTCCAGTTCCTTTTCTGAAAGAGGTCGGAACTTTTTTACCGGAATATCATTGACATTTACAGTCGGACGGGGCTTTGACTCAGTGGCTTCCGTCGTATGCTTGGGTTGCCGTTTCGGTTTGCCGATTGGCTCCAACTCTCCGAAAAGATTGTAGGCGAACAGACGCGGGTCGGGATTGTCCGAATAATCCGGTCTGCCATCGGTTTCAATCTCTTGGGTAGGTTCTGCTTTTGGCGGCTCAAAAGGTTTAGGCTCATCCTTCGGAGGCTGATTAGGCGTAACCGTCTCTACAACCTTCTGTTGGATAGTCTTTTTCAGCTTCGGGTCTTCCAACTGCTCACATATAGCCACACGTTTCCCTGCCCGCACAAGTTTGGGCAGATATGTGTCGAGTGCATGGTGAGGAAATCCCGCCAATTCGATACGGTTGTCAAGACCGTTCATCCGGCGGGTCAGTGTAATGCCGAGTATCTCCGACGCTTCAACCGCATCCTTGCCGAAAATCTCATAGAAATCGCCGACACGGAACATCAGAATAGCATCGGGATGTTTCTTTTTCATCTCCTGATACTGCTTCAGCAATGGCTCGTTTTTCTGCTCAATCTTCTCGGCCAAAGGCTTCTGTTTCGGCGATTCAGGCTTGACTTCGGGCGTTGGCTTCGGTGTTGGTGTCGGCTTTACAGGGTCAGGCGTAGGCGGCTTGATACCGTTGGAATTATACAGTTCCAGATTCAGGCGCAGACGCAGCGACTCATCCAGCGCAGTCCGCAAATCGCGGGCTATGCCGTCAACACCACCTTCGTGCTTGTAGATGATGGCGGGTTTCCCAAACTGGTCTGTTCCGACTTTTGCATCGGTGCATATCACATTCTGGGGAAACGCCTGAAAGAATTTGTTACCGGGAACTTTTGTACCACGGTCAACAACAGACTGAATGAAAAATTCCTCGTCTGCCGATAACGCTTTCTTACCGGTGTGCTTCTGGAGAATAATTAGGTCGGATCCCGCATCCGTTCCGGCATTATCGCTGAAAGTGTTGTTGGGAAGACGCAATGCTGCCACAAGGTCGGCACGCTTCACAAGCTCCATCCTCACGAAAGGACTGCCCGCGTTCATCACACCCTGCGATGCAATGAAAGCGACAAGTCCACCCTCGCGCACTTGGTCGAGTGCCTTCAGAAAGAAATAATTGTGGATTGTCTTGGTAGCCTGACGATAGGCAACATCCTTGCTTACGGCATACGCCGGGTCTGCGACAGCGAAATCCCCGAAAGGAACATTGGAAGCAGCGACATCGAAATATCCGTTGAAATCGCGCTCAATCTTCTCAAAACCCTCTATGCGGGTCAATATTGAAGGATGCAACGCCGACAGTATTTTGCCGGTGAGCAGATCCTTCTCATAAGCCAATACCTCGGCACCGGGGTACTTGTCATTACGCAGGAAGGAATCAATAAATGCACCCTGTCCGGCAGATGGTTCCAGAAAACTTTTCACCTCGATACCGGAATATTTCAGAGCATCAGAAATGGCATCAATGACAGGCGCAGGGGTATAAAACGCCGTCAGCACAGACGCTTTCAGCGAGTCCATATACCGCGCAAATTCCTTGTCATCCTTAGAATAATCATGGATAAGGCGTCGCAATTCTACCGTCGGCGCAAACAGCTCGATGTCCGATTTGCTCCATTTGGCGGCATCCTCCAAATCATTGGCGTCGTTGAGGATACATTTCAGTCCTCCGAATCCGGCATACTTGCGCAGCACCGCTATTTCATCAGCGGACTGCGCTCCACGCCCGGCCACACCAAGACGAAAGGCAAACCTTATCGCCTCAATGTTGTCGCGCATGGTCTGGAGGCGGTTATAAGCCATAGCCGTCCAGTATTTCGGTGATTGTTCCGAGCAGTTCGGTCAGCATCGGCTGATAGGTCTCCCTGTCAAGGAAATCGCCGTTGACCTCGTAGCGGTCAAGTATTTCGCTGACGGGTTGCAGACCGAGCAGATGCACGGCGAAGTCAGGCATATACTCCGGCGGCAGACGCAGCCAGAGGTTTTCCTCCACCACATTATATATTATGTCGTAGCGCGACACATACAGCCCGGCAAGGAGCGTGCGCATCGCCAGCTCACGGGCAATCGGTACGGGCTTGCCTTCCAGACGCGCCGACACGAATGTGTCGTATGCGTCGTCCGAGCGGGTTTCTATAAATCTCTTATTATTTCTTTGGGGAAAATGATGGTCAACGAGATGACCTCGGAGATAGACTTGGAAGAAGTCTGCCTCCGGCAATTCTATGTTATGTTTCATCGGGGGATTCGGATATAGTGGTTGCCGGAATCCTTCTCCGCGCCGGTGTGTGTAGCGCACAATGAAAAAGGACACCGGGTATCCCTCCCGATGTCCAACCACTAAATCCGCGTCAAAAATGAAACAAAAACATAATGACGCTGAATCAATGGCAAAGATAATAAATTATCCTGACACGGGAGGAATAGTTATGGTTATTCTGTCTTGATTTCAAGAGAGTTTAGGAGGTTTTAACCGTTTTTGCCTTCTTCTCCTTGCGGTAACGGCGGCTTTTCTTCTTGCCGCCTTTGGGCTTATGTCCCTTATCGTAGTTGTCAGGAGCGAAGGCATCGATGACACGCTTGACTATGAGGTTGTATAGCTTTTCCTCGTCGCGGCTGAGATCCGTGGGGTGCAGTCCGGTAGTGACGATGCCGAATCCGTTATAGACAGTCTCTCCGTTGCGGAAGTTGTGGCATTTGGAGGGCTTGCCTTCCGGTATCGACCGGCCCCATTTGCTGTTGTAGCGCAGCATCTCCATATTGCGGAGCATCGCTTTCCATACTCCGCCGGGAATGGTGTTCTGCAATACGGCGGGATATGATATGAGTTTCTTGGCATACAGGCGGTATGCCGTCAGTATTGTCTTTTCGTGGGTATAGTCCAGCTCACAGGCAGCCTGAACCATCAGTGCCGGAAGGTTGAACAGCGGGCACCTGTCGGTAACCACTCCGATATATCTGTCTCCCTCGCATTTTTCACCGGGAGCCGGGGCGGGTACGCCGGCACATTCCGCATCTCTTGCGGCGTCGGCTACGGATATTTCCTCGACTGCGGGCGACCCTTTCAGCTCTACGTTTTCTTTCGCTGCCTGTACGATGGCGTTGTAGATGGATTCCTCCAGCCATTTCTCGTATTCCTTGCGGTTCTGCGGCCCGTGGTTCACGGCATGGACGATGGCTTTCTTCGTCAGCACGGGGAGCCATGCGCGGCGTGTGTCCACAGGAGAGGCGATGAAGTAGTAGAGGCTCAGGAAGTCGAGATCTCCCGTAATGTCGGGACGCATGGCGTTCACGACCGTCTGGCTCATCTTCCACAGCGACTTGATTGTTTCGAGCTGTCGGGTGTCCTCTGCTGATTTCTTGTAGCCGACCAGCTCATCGTAGTCACGCATGGCGAACTTGAAGTTATGTGCGTAGGCGAGGCGGCTGTCCATCGTGGTGGAGAGGACGAAACTCTCCTCCGGCGAGAAGGTAGCCTCCACGAGCTGTCCGTTTGTCCATGTCACGGCATAGCCGTTGCCGAGGTAGTAACCCTCGTGTTTTTCATTCGCGCCGATGGCTCTGGCGATTGTGTCCGCAGTGATCTGATGGTCTGTCACCACGGTTATGAGATTTTTCTGTTTCATTTTTGTTTTTTTAATTGGGGTGGATATTTTTGGATGTAGTGGTTTCTTTGAAATAGCACCGGAGATTCCGGACTCTCCGGGATGCCGTTTCGGGGGTGCAGGGTCTTATCCCTGCTTTTTGAAGATTACATCTTCGGGCCTTTCGGTTTGCGCTGCTGGCGCATCTGGTCTTCGGTCTTGGGTGCCGTCTGATATTTCTGGAGAGGCTCGGCGACATGCTTTGTCGCCTCGTTGGTCAGACCGTCGTTGTTGACTGCCTTCTGGGTCTTCGACTCATTGGCTACTTGAACACGCGGGTCGTTGAGTGATGTGTTAGGACGCTGTTTCTCCGGGTTGAACCAGAGATAGACGGTGCATGGCTGCCCCTTGTCGTCGAGGCGGTTGGTAAGTTCCGCCACGCGCCCCTCGGAATAATCCTTCTGCTGTTGTTCGGTAAGCGGGATTTTCGCCCATTTTGTAAGAGGCTTTATCTTGCCGTCCTTCGTGAGCCACGACGACTGCTGCTGATTCGTGGTGCCGCTTTGTATCTGTGTCTGCGACTGTGCCTGTTCCTGCTTTCTGACCGCACCGGGTACGAATTCCACACCCTTGCGGTCTGCCGACACCTGAAGCACCACGTTATAGGTCTTGCCGTTCTTGTCGGTTATCTCTTTCGGAGGGAGTGCCTTCCCTTCTTTGAGCTGCATGACCTCGGCTACGGTCAGTTTGGTCTGGCCCACGGTATCGCGGACAAACACATCCTTGACGGGGACGGAGACTATCTCGTTGGTGTAGCGGTCGATGCTGACGTATGACGGCACTTTCTCGCCGTTCTTGTCGGTCAGTTCCACTACTTTGCCGAGATTGCCTGTCTCGCGGAGAGCCGCCTTGTCCTCCTTGCTGAACTCGTAGCCCTCAAATTTCTGGTCGAGTTTCGGCTCACGGTGGATGAAGTGGGGTACCACCTTGACATTGCCGTCCGCATCGGTTCGGAATGACAGTCGTGCGTCGATGGGGAATTTCTCTCCGGCGAATGTCGGCGTGACGGTCACGACCTTTGACTTGCGGTTGTAGAGCATCTCGCGGAGGTCTCCCGATTTTTCCAGCTCGTCGCGGTCGATGCCCCATTTCTCCTTGAGGTTCGCCCAGTCGATTTTGCTCTCGTCGATGGCGGAGTGTCTGGTTTCCTTTGCGGATGCCTGTGCGTTGGATCTATTCTGTTGTTCTTCCTGCGGGGAACCGGCCGGCGACTGCTTGGGCTGTTCAGCGGATTGCGTCGCCTCCTGCTTGTTGTCCTGCGTGGCCTGCGGGAGATCTACCTTGTTGTTCTTCAGCATATCGGCGTTTGCCACGGGATCTTTTGCGAAGTCCCCGATCACGGTGCCTACCGTCTCGTAGCGGTCGGCGGGGACACGGAAGAATCCGAAGGTCGTGGGGTTCTTGCACTGGCGCACGAAGTTCGACATGAAGGCTTCGAGGGGGTTCTGACCTTTGGAGAATTTCACGAGGTCTGAGAGTTTCGCCGACTTGACATCGGTCATCTTTGGTGTGCCGTCCTCGTTGAGTCCGGTCACCGCGCCTACCTGCCCGGTGTCGTTGTTGCGGGCGATAAGCACTTCTTCTAAATTCTGGTCTTTTGCCATAAATTAAAAAGTTTTTGGGTTTGATACTTGCGCCACCGAAGTGACGCGGAATTATTTGTGTGTTGTAGGTGTGTCATGCGTTCTGCACGGAGAATAATTCAATCACGTCGGCTTTGCGGTATTTCACCTTGCAGTTCTTGCCGGAGCCGGTCTTGATATAGGCAATCATGCCACATTTGCGATATTCGTACATCGTGCGTCTTGAAACGTGGTATCTTTCGCAGACCTGCTGTTCTGTCCACGTTTCTTCCTCCGGGTCAAGGATGCCGAAGCCCTGAAAAGCCTCCGTAACCTTCTTTGCCACATGGTCAATCTTGCTGTCAAGTCCAGTCTTGACATTCCTGACCTCCGATGCCAGCTCACGGATAAGTTGGACAAGTGTCCTGTATTCCTCCGTCCTCATTGCCCACGATTCTTAAAAAGGGACTTCATCATACGGAAGGCGATAGCCATCATCAGTCTGGCCTGATATTCGCGGATTGTCTCGGCGATGTAATTGAGCATTTTTGTTATCATATTCTTTTTCGGATTTAATGTTATGCCGCAAAGTTCGCCATAAGCCGAAACCCTGCTGAGGTATTCCTAAGGTAGTTCCCTGCTTTTTTAAGACACGTTAAGATTTGGTTGTGGCTATCCATACTCCTTTTGAAAGAGTACAGAGGTCAGTCTGCCAGTCCGTTATAACGGATTGACATGACGGTGTGAACCGCTAAAAATTCAGGGATAAATCCAATAAGGCGAGATTAAGGGTCTGTCAGGAAATGTCATGACTTATATCCTGAAAATACCCAATCGGTTGTCATGGGAAAAGCCCGGTACCGTATCGGATTCGATATAGAAACAACCGGAATATGGTTGATTGTTTCCGACAATTTTCCAAGTTGGGAAATGTTGGGAAACTTCATTGAAATGTGGGGAACACGCTGACAGACAGCAATCTTTTTCGTCAGATAGATGGTTACACGTTCAAAGCGTAAGACAGGCGAGTGCCTCATACGCTTTACTCAAAATCCCTGCCGAAATATAGATACCGGCGACCCGCAGTCCGGAATGTGGGCCACCCTCTCTGTATTCGGTCAAATCACCCACTAATCCCGTTAAAAGATGAAACATCAAATTAGACACTTATCATCTGCGCCTACGCAGACAATCAGTTGGATTGTCCCGACAACTGTCTATTTCCTTCCACGCAACAAGATACCTGTAACAAATGGATAGCAATCCAAAAGAACTGAATGATAGGGAACTCTTGACCAGAATTCTCCACATTTTAGAGGGCAAGCACAAGGGTAATAGTTGTTCTGAAAAGAAATCGGAGCTACGAGTGTATGACAATAAAGCTATTATGACCCTTCTTAATATCAAAGACAAATATCTAAAGAAACTTCGGGACAATGGATATTTAGGATATTCAAGAGAGGGCGATAAATATTGGTACACTCAGGAAGATGTGGATCTCTTTCTAAGGCGATTCCATTATGAACCCTATGCCTCCGCAGGTATTCTCCCCATGTGATGAACTTCCAATCAGCACAATATGAGTGCTGATTGGAAGTTATTGCTCATATACAGCCTTATATTTCAGAAATATTAGGTACCTTTGCATATGGAAACTACGCAAGAAAACAATTTATCAATACAAAATATACCGAACAAGGAACCGGTCACATATTGTGACCGGTTGGCAATGCCAATAGAAAACCGGATCCTTACCCTGAGAGGCAAACAGGTAATGATTGACCGGGATCTGGCAGAATTGTATGGGGTGGAAACTAAAGTGCTTAATCAAGCCGTAAAACGTAATGTTGAGCGTTTCCCGGAGCATTTTAGATTTCAGCTCTCAAATCAGGAGAAAGATGAACTGGTCACAAATTGTGACCGGTTCAATGGTCTCAAACACTCATCAGTTAATCCTTTCGCCTTTACCGAACAGGGAGTCGCTATGCTTTCTGCTGTATTGAAAAGCGAAACTGCCGTCTATACAAGCATCCGTATAATCGATGCTTTCGTGGCTATGCGAAACTTCCTGATGAATAATGCCTCAATTTTCCAAAGGATGGAACGTATTGAGATGAAGCAGCTGAAGACTGATGAAAAGGTCGATGCAATTCTTGATCGCCTTAATGAACCCAAAGAACCCGAACAGGGTGTATTCTTCAATGGTCAGATTTTCGATGCGTATGCCTTCATTGCCAAACTAATCAGAAAGGCAAAAAAACGGATAGTCGTCATTGACAGCTATGTTGACGATTCGGTGCTTGTCCAACTGTCAAAACGGAATCCCGGTGTGACTGTTGATATTTACGACGGTAAAATTTCACTGCAGCTTCGTCAGGATGTTGCGCGGCACAATGCCCAGTATCCGGGAGTTACCTTACACGCTTACAACAAGGCTCACGACCGTTTTCTTATAATTGATGAGGAAGTCTATCACATCGGCCATTCGCTTAAAGACCTCGGCAAGAAACTGTTTGCGTTCTCGAAGATGGATGTCATGACCGGAACAGAACTTATCTCACAGCTATGATGAACGAGAAGAAAGGCATCCATTCCAATGTTAACAAATGTTATAAACTTGCCAAAGGAGGATTTTGGGGAAATAAAAGTCCCTCACTATCCGTTATTTATATAAAATAAACTTCTCAAACAAAATGAAATCCTCCAAAGGAAGAAGAATAATAAGAGATTTGGCAGTATGTTTGACCAATGTTTCGCCAATGTTTGGCCAAAGGCTCGGCAATCGCCTCAGACCGTCTCAAATGGCGCGGTTTGTTTTGCTAAATGCAAACATGACACACTTAATGCCCTCATACTCAGCGACCTACTCGCTTTTCAACGAGGAGGAATACTGAGCAATAAAATTTACATAAACACCTGATAATCAATGGCTAAGAAATAAATAATTTTCTTGGCCATTGCTGTTTTATCCCGTTTTACCCTATAGTTTTCTTGGCTAAATTACGTTTTCTTGGCCAGCTTTTGCATTATTCTTGGCTAAAATCCGACAGTCCTCAGAGGTTTGTGAGTATCGCAAGAAACAAAGTGCGCAACTAAAATTGATTGATTTTAAATATAGCAACCTAATATGGTTGCATATATTAGAATTTATTCTTAACTTTGCTATCATGAAAAACATAGCGATAATTACAGGTGATATTGTGGATTCCACAAAGATGACAAAGACTGAACGCACTTCAATGTTACAATTGTTGCAGTCTCTGCCAGAATGGCTGTCTCCATTGTGTAAAACGAATATTGAGATTTTTAGAGGAGATAGTTTCCAACTAAAAGTTACCGAGCCAACAAAAGCACTGCAGATAGCACTGGCGATACGAGCTATTATCCGTGCCAATAAATTTGCAGGTAATAATGAACAATGGGATGCTCGTTTGGCTATCGGTATCGGCACATTGGATTATGAGACAGATTCTCTTTCCACAAGTGACGGTGAAGCGTATCGGCTATCGGGTGGAGGACTTGACCTAATCGGCCGAGCACGACTGCATATAGAGACTCCTTGGGAGGAAGTGAATAATGAATTAATAGTTTCCACTCTATTCGCTGATGACATAGTGACACGATGGACTCCAAGTCAAAGCCGGATAATGTTTGAGAAACTTGTCAAGAATAATAGTCAGGAAGATATCGGCAGCATCCTGGGTGTGTCTCGGCAGATGGTCAGCAAGACTTTGAAAGTAGCCAAGGATGCTTTGATTTCTGTATATATTAAAAGATTTAAAGAACTGATTAACGAAAGAACGGTATGGGAACGGCAATAATTCTGATTAAATTGATTGCGGCACATCTTGTCGGAGATTTCATATTGCAGACAGACAAGCTATGTGCGGATAAATTCTCTAACAATAAGGCATTCAGATATCGTGCTTTATCGGTGCATGCCCTTGTTCATGCTGCATTGGCTTACCTGTTTGTCGCGCAATGGAACAATTGGGCTGTACCCATGAGCCGCCAAAATTCATATCAAACTCATGACATAGCCTCTGCATTGTGTTTGTCAGAGAGAAATGAATATTGTTTTGAGACCAAATCTTGACATCAGTTAGATTTCTCACAGATTTAACCTTGCTACATAATTCAACGCCAGTCATACCTGAAGGCATACGATATTTGACATCACTCCAATAAAGATAGCGGCTATTGATTGAGGAAATAAGATTCTTCAATGTTCATTAGCCAATGTAGCGTCTATATTTTGAGTTATAAATGGGAGCTGTTCAATCATATCATTTTATTTAGAATGCAAATATAGTAATTTATCGCAATTTATCTAAATTTGCGATAAACACAAATTTATTGCATTAATAAACAATATATTAGGTTATAGTATAAAAATAGCAGGTATTGAAAAGACTGACTTGGATTAGCGGTTTCTCCCCGCGAATATCCAAAGATTATAAATACTCTCTAAGCATATTTTGAGAATGGTGAGCTGGATGAGGAGTCAGTTTTTCGGAAATTCCGAACAACGGACTCCGACGTTAAATCCTACAATGTGACTTCCTACAATCGACTGAGGTCATCGATTGAGAAAGAAAGAGAAAAACTAAATCGAGGTTAATATTTTTTTAATTACAGTGCAAGGATATGGCAGTAGTGTTGATTAACTTTGCGGAATGAAACAGGAAAAGACACGCATATTGACTCGGGATGGTTTGGAAGTCGAGGCTTTCACGCCATCCGTTTTGTCCGCGAGCCGGGCCACGGATATTCCGGCATTCTATACACAGTGGTTCTTCAATCGATTGGAAGAAGGGTATTGCAAATGGCGCAATCCATTCAATGGAGTGGAGAATTATGTATCGTTTGAGCAAATGCGGTTTGTTGTTTTCTGGTCGAAGAATCCGGCTCCGCTGATTCCACATATTGAGAGATTGAAGAAAAAAAGGAATCAATTGCTATGTCCAGTATACACTAAATGATTATGAAACCGATGGATTGGAACCAGGTGTGCCGACAATTGAAAAGCGCGTTGACACCTTCCGTCAGTTGGCCGAGGTCCTTGAGCCGCAGGGCGTAGTGTGGCGATTCGATCCGATGATATTGACCGACAACATCGGCATTTCCGAACTCTTGCATAAGGTACGCTTTTTGGCAGAGAAACTACATGGCTATACCGATACACTTGTTTTCAGTTTTGCCGACATAGCCGGTTATCGCAAGGTTGGGCGTAATCTTAATGCGCACGGTATCCGTTACGAGGAATGGACGGACTACAAAATGAGGGAGTTTGCCTCCCGGCTATCGAAACTCAACAAAGAATGTGGCTGGAATCTGAGACTGTACACATGTGCGGAGCGAATTGACTTGTCTGAATTCGGGATATAGCATAGCCGGTGTGTCGATGATGAACGTATTGCCCGCATTGCTCGTGCGGATGGCAACTTAATGTCAGAACTTGGATTGCAAATCCATGAGCCGACACTCGACCTCTTCGGTGATGTTGACATGTATCCTCCGGGAGCGATCTCACTTCCGGACGGAAAATATGCTGTACGTGTCGCCAAGAGAAAAGACTCGGGGCAGCGTCAGCTCTGCGGCTGCATCAGGTCGAAGGACATAGGACAATATGACACCTGTCCGCATGGATGCCTTTACTGCTACGCCAATACCTCGCCCGAATCAGCAAGTCGAAATTATCATCGGCATAATCCCGATACCGAAACGATTATATCCTAAACAGCCCTATTGAAAATGTTGAAGTTACTCACCTATGACTCATTACTGGCGGAAGCGTCAGAGTACATCTGATCCAGTCGTGTGGATAGCGGGGAAATAAAGTTTTAACAAATTTCGTTTTGTAGTGTTATACAAATATATTACTTTTGCACTACAAATAATATCAAACGTTATGAACACAGCATCAGTCCCCCGTAAGCAGACCTCTTTCCGCCTGAGCGAGACTCTTCTTGTAAAATTGCAGGAAGAAGCCCGGCGTCATAATAGAAGCCTGAACAATCTTGTGGAGAGTGTGCTTATGGCATTTGTTTCAGACCATCCCAACAAAACGACACTGGCAGCAATGAAAGAAGCGGAGACTTCGGACAATCTCGAGACTCTTGATATGAAAAGTTTCCGCAACTTTGTTGACTCGCTATGAATGAACTTAAACTAACATCCCAGTTTAAGAAAGACCTTAAACGCTACAAGCATAAGCCAGAGGTGATTGACAAATTGGAAAACATACTTAACCTGCTGGTCGAAGGATTGCCTGTCCCATGAAGAAAACAGACCCCATATTTTGACCGGCAATTATAAAGGATATATGGAGTGTCACGTGGAAAGTGACACTCTGCTGATTTGGTGGGATAAGGAAGCCGGAATAATCAAGTTGATACGTTTCGGTACGCATTCCGAACTATTCTGATGGGCTTGTGCTTTATTCTCTGATTATCAGGTGTTACTGAATCTTAAACCTGATATCGCGCGGAAGACCGAACTTGTCAGGGTGGTCGAGTATGACACGGGCAGTGTCGTTTGAGACGGCTATTGCCGCACCGTCATCATACAGAAGTCAGATACATTCCGAGAGTCCCGGTATCTGTGAGAAATCACTGTTGATGCCGGCTCCGTCGGTCAGCACGGTCAGCACACGGTAACCGTCAATCCACTCCCAGCGAAATTCAAGGTCACGGGGCTGGGATTCAGGTCCGTATTCGAGGTCATACTCGGCAATCATTCTGAGCGAATGGCGGTAGGCCTGCTGCAAGGCTTTATCCGAGCCTTTGAGGGCGACTTTAAGCAGAGTCGCAAATTTATCGTTTACATCAATCATATCATATCGGTTTTGCAAGATTCTGTTCAATAAGGTCATAGTTGCCGGCATTTGCCTCGGTGCGCTGCCGGAAAGTGGCTGCAAGACTTTCCTTACCATATTTGCGGGCAAAGCGCATGGTGTGGAGCGAGCCGCTTTGAGCCGGACACTGGGCCAGTATCACAGCCTCTGAGAGTGCAGCCTGGAGGCGGTTGCGGGCCACCAGACGCGTGGGATTGGCCTTGACGCCTATCGGTTGTTCCGACAGCATCAGACCGCCGTTGCGCAATATCGACTCTTCAAGCACCTTGTTTTCGCGCGGATGTGTTACGTCGAGTCCGTTTCCCACGATAGCTATTGTGCCACCCTTGACATCCAGACAGCCACGGTGTGCGGCTGCATCGCATCCGAGAGCGAGACCGCTCACCACTACATATCCTTTCCGGGCATAGTCCGCACCGAGCTGATAGGCTTTCGTATTCCCATCCTTGTCGGCTGTCCGACTTGACTTTCAGATAGGCGGCTTCTGATGGTTTGCCCAAAGCGATTCTTTTTTTTGACCTGTTTTATAGCGTAACCTTCTTTTATCCATATACCCTTGCAACGAAAATCTGTCACAACCGTTTTTCCGACATATAAGATTCTGATGAGGAAAAACATCCGAAAAAATATGTTGTTAAAACACTGGCGTCTTTTAAAATCTGTTAATGCGAAATTATTAAACTCTGTATTCATGTTGGTTACGCGATTTTCAGGCC
>VSPN01000054.1 GCA_009775355.1 Muribaculaceae bacterium | reverse complement strand
CGACCTTGACAGGCCGCCCAATACTCTATGTCTTTTGCTTGGTTGAAAAAAATAAAATTCTTATCCCGAACTCACGTATATGACTACCGTCACTCCGAACGGGCGGTACAATCAATCATTGCATACGCTTGGTAAGCAGACATATAACGACATGACCGGCAAAATCGGATTCTCTTACATGATTAATGAAAAGCATAGCATAGGCGCATATTATCAGAATAGCTGGAATCGTCATCACACCAACGGTATTATCCCGAGTGAAGTGTGGCTGGATGGCAGTCTTCTTGACAGATATGAGTCGGATGTCAATAACAGGTCGACGGCTTTGCCGAGACATTATGCCAATCTTTACTATAATGGGGTTGCGGGCAAGTTTACAATAGATTTCAACGCTGACTACATATGGTATAAAAGTCGGGAGCTTTCGTTGAGCAATGAGTACAGTGAAACCGGGGAAGACCGTGTCGTAAACACAGGCGCTGTCAGCCGCAACCGGATGTTTGCCGAAAAATTGGTTTTAAGCCATCCCTTATGGCGGGGTCGGATAAGATTCGGGGAGGAATATACCGATACGCGCACTACCAGTCTCTTTACTGCAAATATTCCTGAAGTGCCGGATGCCGACAACAGAGTTGACGAAAGTAATATTGCCGTATTTGTGGAGGTCGCACAGCGGTTAGGCCGCTTCGATATCGGTGCAGGTCTTCGCTTCGAACATGTGGAGTTCGATTACTACGAGACCGGGTTGCGTCGCGACGGTCAGAGCAAGGCGTACAACAATCTGTTTCCTTCGCTTAATGTAGCCACACAGATCGGTAATGTGTACATGGGTCTGAATTATTCCGGAAAGACCGTGCGCCCCGGTTACAGTCAGCTCGACGGCGCTGTCAGCTATATCAACCGTCTGACATTTGAAAGCGGCAATCCATATCTGAAACCGACCAGGTTGCAGACTGTAGAATATATGGCGCAGTGGCGTCAGTTCTTCGCCCAGGTGTCTTACACATATTTCAAGGATGGAGTCTACCATATCACCGAACCCTACGGCACTGACGGGGAGGCTATCATCATCAAAACCGCCAATCTTGACAAGCGTCACTTCTTTCAGGCATTTGTCGGAGGTCAATTCAATGTCGGTGGTGTGTGGCAACCGCGTGTGAATGCCGGCGTTATGAAGCAGTGGCTGACTTTGCCCGTAAATGGAGAGCCAATGAAAATGAATACTCCGGGCTTCATGTTCCAGTGGCAGAATGCTATAAAACTTCCGTTTGATATATGGTTTAACGTGGATGCGCAGTTGATGACATCCAACTGGGATGGCAACATGAAGCTGTCAAACACACCCTGGTATGTCAATGCCAAGATTTACAAGGGCTTTTTCAACGACAGGCTCAGTGTGACTGTCGAAGCGAAGGATCTGTTCAATTCATCGCAGAACGATGCCGTAATGTACAGCGATGCTGTCAGGATTGTCCAGAAGAATTACTCTCCCGGGCGTTCAATAATGCTGACACTTCAGTTCCGCTTCAACACTACACGCGACCGTTATCGCGGCACCGGCGCCGGCAATACTGAGAAATCGCGCTTCTAAGCGTAAAACGCTTCGACGCATAACATCGGAGCAAAATGCGTCAAGCCCCTTCCCCCGACAGGCGCGGGAGGGGGCTTATAATTAAGTGTCGGTTATGCGTTCGTGTGAGATTAGAAGTTGTAGCCGATGCTGAATACCCAGGCCTTTGTCACTCCTCCGAACGTCTTTGTCACATTGCCCAAGCTTCGGTCTTTCCATGCCGGGAGGCAGCCTGCCATGTAGTGGGCGCCGATGTAGTAGTGGTCGAGTATCTCGAAGGCTGTGCCCATCTTGAAGCCGAAGTCAACACCGGCGGCTTTCTGTGAGAACAGCGGCTCGTCGGCATTGCCGTTGACCACAAACCGTTTGTTTTTGAGGCTGGAGTCGAGCACGAACGACACGTAGGGACCTGCCTCTACATTCCAGCGCAGACCGTCGGTGACATTGAATCCGAACACTGCCAGAACCGGAACTGTGAAGTTGTAGCTGCGGCGTCTGCCGGCCTGTGCTATCTCGCTGCCGTCTGAACTGAGGCCGCTGCCTTCGGCTGTGCCCATGATGGTGTATGCACCGCTGCGGGTCTCGAAGAAGAAGCCGGGCTGTATGGCCAGATAGTTGCGGATGTTGAGACTGACAACCGCTCCGACGTCAAGACCGTTTCCCCAGCTTTCATGATGGTAGCAGGAGGGATAGGCGTCGTCGCCGAGTGTGCGGTTGGAGGTGTTGACTCCGAGTCGCGCGCCGAAAGTAAAGAGCTCGTCGCATTTTTCGGTCGAGAAGAAGTCTGCTGCTGTCGCGCAGAGTGCCGTGGCGGCGCACATCGCGCCTATGAGAAATCTTTTCATATGCAGTCCGGTTTGATAGAGTTTGTCTGCGGGGTATTGTTCATACTTGTTTGTAGTCGCAAATTTAAGAAAAAATCCGCAGATTATGGTAGATTATTTAGTTTTATTGCTAATTTTGCACTTTTAAGTCAAACCTGCCGCCGCGGAGGGATCTCAGACCGCCGCTGACGGTGTAACCTAAACAAGATGAGTCCGGGATTCTTAAAATACAACAGTCTGCTGGTCAACGCCAAGGACTATATGTCGATCATTTTCGGCCTCTCGCTCTACGCGTTGGGCTTCACGGCGTGCATTCTCCCTCATGAGGTCGTGATCGGAGGCATGGCCGGTGTGTCGACTCTCGTGTATTTCGGCACGAACGGGCTGATACCCGTAGCGGTGTCATCGTATGCTCTCAATCTCGTTCTGCTCGCGATAGCATATAAGATCGTGGGTCGTACTTTCGTGCTGCGCACCATTTTCGGCGTCACTGTAGTAGCGCTTGCCATCGGCGTGTGCGAGGGCTTCTTCATGGGGCTCGGACATCCGCTGATTCCCGACCGCACGGTCTCGCTTGTGCTCGGCGCAATATTGTGCGGTGTCGGCGTGGGTACTTGTTTCATTCACAACGGCTCGTCGGGAGGTACTGATATCGTGGCCGCATGCGTGTCGAAAGTCAGCAACGCCAGCATCGGCCGAATCATGATATACACAGACATGCTTATTGTCAGCATGTCGATATTCCTCCCTTTCAGCGGCACGGTCGAGGAGCGGATCGAGGCCCGTATTCCGACGATAGTCTACGGTATAATGGTGACGTTCATCGTGTCGTTCATAACCGATCAGATCATCAACACCAACCGTCAGGCCACGCAGTTCTTCATCTTCTCTCCGAAGTGGAAGGAGATCGCCGACAGCATTCTTTCCGATGCCCACCGTGGCGTGACCGTGCTCGACGGCCAGGGATGGTACACTAAGCGCGATGTCAAGCTGCTGATGGTCTATTGTCGCAAGATCGAGTCTGTGACGATCTTCCGTATCATCAAGGGCATTGACGAGGATGCTTTTGTGACACAGGGCGCGGTCAATGGCGTCTACGGCCAGGGGTTCGACAAGGTGAAGATAAAGATGAAGAAAAACGAATCGCGTACCCACCGCACCGACAGCCGTCTGCACACGGCGTTGCCTGCCGCATCGGATTCTCCGGCAGCGAAAGTGCGCCGGTCAAATTCCGAGGAGTGACAATATCTCGCCGGGGGTTGTTCTCCGGATCCAGTCTTGCTCGCGTTTGCGCCATGTGATCTGCTTCTTGGCGTAGACGCGGGTGTTTTTTTTGATGCGTGCTATGGCTGTGTCGCGATCCATTATGCCGTCGAACCAGGCGAACATCTCTTTGAGTCCGACGGTGTTGAGCGAGTTGAGATGACGCATCGGGTAGACGCCGCGGGCCTCTTCCTCAAGGCCGGCAGTGATCATTGCGTCGACGCGTCGGTTGATGCGGTCGAACAGTATCTCACGGGGTGGTTCGAGGCAGATCCTGATTATGCGGAATTCGCGGGGGCGGATCTTTCCGGTTCTCAGCGAGGTGTATGTCCGGCCGGCTGTGCGGATTATCTCGACGGCATGGAAGACCCGCTTGATGTTTTTGAGGTCAACTGCCGCATGGTATTCGGGATCGAGTCTGCGCAGTTCCTCGATCAGCCACTCAGTACCCTTTTCGTCGAGTTCCTGCTTCAGCCCGTTTCTGATAGAATCGGGCACTGTAGGCAGATCGTCGATTCCCCGGCAGAGGGCGTCGACATACATCATCGAGCCGCCGCATGCCACGGCCACCCCTTTTTCTTTAAGAAGCCGGCGGGTCAGCGCGAGGGCGTCGCGCTCGAATTCAGACGCGCTGTAATATGCCTCAAGCGGAAGCATGTCGACAAGATGATGGCGCACTCTCGTGCGCTCCTCGTCGGTAGGCATGGCTGTGACTATCGGTATGCCCTGATAGATCTGCCGGCTGTCGGCCGATATGATCTCGGTGCCAAGCCGCTCGGCAATCTCAACGGCCAGGGCCGACTTCCCGGAGGCTGTCGGCCCTGTGATTACTATGAGTGCCGGCTCTGACAGGCCGGACGATGTGATCGGTTTCAATCAGAAAGCGTTTATTCGGCCACGATGCGGCAGATGTTGACGATCACTTCGGTGGCTTTTTCCATAGACTGGATGGATACGTATTCGTAGCGGCCGTGGAAGTTCTCGCCTCCGGCGAAGATGTTGGGGCAGGGGATTCCCTTGAACGACAGCTGGGCACCGTCTGTGCCTCCGCGTATCGGCTGGACGCGTGGCTCGACTCCCGCCTCGCGCATGGCCTTCTCGACAACCTCGATGATGTGCATGATCGGTTCGATCTTCTCGCGCATGTTGTAGTACTGGTCTTTTATTTCGACCGAGCAGCAGCCGGGGTATTCCATGTTGGTCTTGCGGCAGAGGTGTTCGATCTCGCGCTTGCGGCTTTCGAAGCGGGCGCGGTCGTGGTCGCGTATGATGTAGGTGAGTGTGGTCTGCTCGACGTTGCCCTCTATGCCGACAAGATGGTAGAAGCCTTCGTAGCCTTCGGTGTGCTCGGGTGTCTCCCAGCGGGGAAGCATGGCGATGAAGTTGTTGGCCACGCGGATCGAGTTTATCATCTTGTGTTTGGCGTATCCGGGGTGGACGTTGCGACCCTTGATGGTTACTTTGGCCGAGGCGGCGTTGAAGTTCTCGTATTCAAGCTCGCCGATGGCACCGCCGTCCATTGTGTAGGCGAAGTCGCAGCCGAATTTCTCGACATCGAACTTGTGGGCGCCCAGACCGATCTCTTCGTCGGGGTTGAAACCGATACGGATCTTGCCATGCTTGATCTCAGGATGAGACTGAAGGTATGCCACGGCTGTGATGATCTCGGCAATGCCGGCCTTGTCGTCGGCGCCGAGAAGGGTGGTGCCGTCGGTAACGATCAGGTCGTCGCCCACATATCCGGATAACTCGGGGAACTCGTCGGAGCCGAGGATGACACCTTCAGTCTCGTTGAGCACGATGGGGGTGCCGTCATAGTTCCTGACAATGCGGGGGTTGACATGGCGACCCGACATGTCGGGGCTCGTGTCCATATGCGCTATGAAACCTACAACCGGAACCTCCTTGTCTGTATTGGCCGGAAGGGTGGCGAAGAGGTAGCCGTAGTCGTCGAGTGTCACATCTTCGAGTCCCATGCCGAGAAGCACGGCCTTGAGGTATCTTGCGAATTCCATCTGTCCGGGTGACGACGGAGTCATGTTGGTCAGTTCATCGCTCTGTGTGTCGAATTTCACAAAGTCAAGAAATCTGTCGGTTACTGTCATGGTCTTTAGTGTTAGGTCGGCGTGTTCGTCCACACAGGGACAGCCACGGCGTGTTGTTGATTTATTTCGCGAAGATAGCGATTTTTTTCAAGATTATAACTAATTTTGTTTTATGAAAAAAAGATTTCCGGTCATTTTATCGGTTTTGTTTGCCGCCATGGTGGCGGCCGGTGTCATAGGAACTATAGCGTCTCGCCCTGATGATCCGGCGCAAGGCTGTCTGGATGGGAGCAGTCATGCGAAATCGCGTGATGCCGTGACTGCTGATGCCGTAGCGGTCCTGGCTGTGTCGGATCTGCTCGATGTTGCCGTGTCCGCAGAGATTCCTGATGTCCGTAAGGATTATACAGGTTTCAGTGTGTCTTTCAATCGGGAGAATCATACGCCCAACTGGGTGGCTTGGGAACTGCTCGGATCGGAGACCTCCGGAGAGACGGGACGCTACAACAAGTTCTGGCAGGATACGGATATCGAAGGATGTCCTGTGACACGGGATTATTCGAATTCCGGTTACGACCGGGGACACATGTGTCCGGCAGCTGATCAGAAATGGAGTCGCGAGGCTATGGTAGACTGTTTTTCGCTTGCCAATATAGTGCCGCAGGCGAGGTCTCTCAATACCGGTGCATGGAAGACTCTCGAAAGCAAGGAGCGGCTGTGGGCGCAGCGCGACTCGGCGATTCTGATTGTGGCCGGTCCTATATATGGCGCATCCGAAACGCAGCGAATAGGGGAGACCGGAGTCAGAGTGCCCGGCGCGTTCTTCAAGGTCTTGGCGGCACCATATCTCGCCGAACCACGGGGCATAGCTTTCGTTTACCCTAACATGACAGCTCCCGGAAACATGGAGAATTATGTAATGACAATAAGAGAGGTCGAGAAACTCACGGGATATGATTTCTTTCACAATCTGCCCGATGACATGGAGGATGCGATCGAGACGGTATCCTCATTCCGCGACTGGAACCGTAACAGATAAAAAAATATGGACACAATAGTTGCGATCTCCACTCCGTATGGAACCGGTGGCATAGCCGTGGTGAGGCTTTCCGGTCCAGATGCGTTTGATATAGCCGACAGGGTGTGGAAAGGCCGCAGTCTCAGTGCGGCATCTTCTCACACAGCGTGTCTCGGCATGATAACAGCCGATGATTCCGGATCTCCGCTCGATCAGTGTGTTGCGACAGTGTTCCGTGCCCCAGCCTCATATACTGGAGAGGATACGGTGGAATTTTCGGTTCACGGTTCGAAATGGATACAACGTCAGGTAGTCGACCGCCTTGTCTCGTCAGGGGCTCGGCCTGCGGAGCCGGGAGAATTCACACGGCGGGCCTTTCTGAACGGAAGGATGGATCTCGCCCAGGCCGAGGGCGTGGCCGATCTGATAGCGGCATCATCAAGAGCGGCGCACAGGCTCGCCATGTCGCAGGTTACAGGCGGTTTTTCCGCAAGAATCGACAAACTGCGCGAACGACTTATAGACCTTGCCTCGCTTCTTGAACTCGAACTCGATTTCTCGGAAGAGGATGTGGAATTTGCCGATCGTGTCCGACTCCGTTCCATAACCGAAGAGACGATCTCGATGATTGACCGACTGGCGGCCACATACGCGTCAGGACGCGCCTTCAAAGAGGGCGTTCCGGTAGCGATAGCCGGACGGCCCAATGCCGGTAAATCGACACTGCTCAACGCGCTTCTCGGAGAAGACAAAGCGATAGTCAGCGACATTCCCGGCACCACACGCGACGTAATAGACGACACGAAGGAGATTGGAGACATTCTTTTCCGTTTCTATGACACGGCGGGTTTGCGCGACACCGATGACGAAGTGGAGCGTATAGGCGTAGACCGTGCGCACGAAGTGATCGGCCGAGCGGCAATCGTGCTCTGGCTGATAGACTCCTCCGAAAAAGAAAATGAGATCGTGTCACAAATAGAATGGATAAAAGGGCGAATTAATGCACAAATCAATAGTCAAAGCGAGATATATAATGAGGCCGCGCATCTGATTGTATTCAATAAGACAGACCTTGTTTCTGGTCATGACTCACATTGTCTTGAAGCGCTTTATTCAGAAGCGGTGGAACGAATAAAAGCAGTGTGTCCTGAAGTGGAAGTACTGCGGATATCGGCAAAAGAGGGGAATAATATCAGCACACTTGAAAAGCGGCTTGTGGCACATGCAAAGACCGGTCATGATCCGGAAGCGGAACTGATAATAACCAATGCGCGACACTACGAGGAATTGAGATCCGGATCAGCAGCCATGCACCGGGTGCTGGACGCACTTGACGCCGGTCTTTCAGCCGATCTGATTTCGCAAGACGTCCGCGCCGCCCTCCACCACCTCGGCACCGTCACCGGCGCCGTCACCACCGACAACCTCCTCTCCGCAATCTTCACTCGCTTCTGCATCGGCAAATAGATAAACGCTTGAAAATTATATAATTAGCTAATAAATAACACGAAACGCCTCTTTTTAAGGGCGTTTTTTATTGGTCAAAATTGCCGATTTTTGCGCATTTTGGTCGATTTTAGCGATTTCCTGTACCGCGACTGTACCGTTTCCGTGGTTCACCACCTACCTCATCCGAGATGGTGGAGGATATGGCACACAGTGACACACACTGACACGCCATGACACAGATTTAACAGAAATAAAACGGAAATAAACAATGAGCAGTACCATCGAAATCACTAAAAATTGTGAGTTTTGCGGCTCTAATTTTATAGCCCGCAAGTGCTCTACACGGTTCTGTTGCAAGAGATGTGCCGAACGCTCTTACAAGCAAAACAAAAGAAACAACCATATCGCTGAACATCAAGCGATAGCAGATAGTGTGCAAACTGATAAAATCTCAGATCTTGAATTTATCAGTCCGACACAATGCGCCCAACTGATAGGTGTGTCCAGACGAACTTTGTACCGCTACCTTGAGGCGCACAAGATACCTTGTTGCCAGTTTAATGGCTGCACGAGAATACGGAGAACTGATATTGATGCCCTATTCAAAGAGTGGGAATATATCAAGAGGGAGAAGAAGGTGGCTGAGCCTATCGAGGAGTTTTACACGACCAAGCAGATTCTTGAAAAGTTCGGTATCAGCAATTCGTGGCTTTTTAAGATGGCAAAGGAGCGAAATATTCCGAAAACCGTTGTCCGTGGAAAGACTCTATGGAGCCGTAAACATATCGACAATAATCTTGCCGATAAGCAGCCTACTGAGACGGTAGCCGGAGAATGGTATTCCGTCGAGGAGGTATGTGCCAAGTTCAACATGTCGAAGGAGGCTGTCTATCGTTTTGTGTCGGAGCGGAAGATTGGCAAGCGTAAGGACAAGTGCAAGGTGTTTTACTCGCGCCGTCAGTTTGACAAGGCTATGGGTATTGAGTCTGAGTTGAAGCCGGAATACTACACCATGCCGGAAGCTATGGCACGGTATAACATGACCCGTGACCAGATTTCTCATTACGTCCGGACACATGACATTCCAAGAAGTTATGAGGGCAGATATGTGAGAATCGACCGCAAGGCTCTTGATGCTCTGTTCGCCCCGCCGAAAATTGGTTAAAAATCGGTGAGCGGTACAGGTGATTTTATCATCACCATTTCACCATCAGCCTTTTATATAGTTTTGCATCACGAATAATCAACAAACAAGAAATACAACCATGTTACCATCAACCTGTTCAAAAGTCAGTCTGCGCCAGCGTCCGATAAAGAACGACCGCCTGTCGCTGTACCTCGACTACTACCCGGCCATACGCAACCCGAGAACAATGAAGATGTCGCGTCGTGAATATCTGGGATTCTACATCTTCGCAAATCCGCGCAACAAATATCAGCGCGAATACAACGACTCTATACTGATGCGTGCCGAGATAATACGTTGCCGCCGTCAGGAGGCGGTCATAAACAATGAGTTCGGTTTCCTCGACCGCGAACAGCCGAAAGCCGACTTCTTGCTGTATTTTGAGGAGAAAGCGAAGAAACATTATGACAAGTGGATGATCGTCTATCGCCACTTCGAGAGATTTGTCAACGGTAAATGCTCATTCGGCGATGTCACCATAGAATTGTGCAACAAATTCCGTGAGTATCTACTTACAGCCAAACAGCTACGCCATCCTAAGCTGACTATCACACGCAATTCAGCCGCCGGATACTGGTCAACATTCCGCGCTCTACTGAAAGAGGCGTACAAGGAACGGTTACTGAAAGAAAATCTCAACGACTTCATCGAGGATATTGAATACGAAGAGGTCAAGAAGAATTTTCTCACTGCCGATGAAGTGAAATTGCTGGCCGCCACACCATGCGAGAAACCAATTCTGAAAGCGGCCTCACTGTTCTCAATACTGACCGGATTGAGAATAAGCGACATACTCAAATTGCGGTGGGAGGATATACGTCCGGATGCCGATGGCGAGATGGCTATGTTCATCCGTATTCAGAAAACGCAGAAAGAATCAATCCACCCTCTCAGTCCGGAGATGCTGGCATTGTGTGGCGAACGGGACAAGGGGATCGTCTTCAAGGGATTCAACCGCTCTATGACGCAGGAACCGCTGAAGAAATGGCTGAAAGCCGCAGGTATCACAAAGCGGATAACATTCCACCGTTTCCGCGATACATTCGCCACTCTCCAACTCGCCGCCGGGACTGACATATATACGGTAAGCAAGATGCTTGATCATGCCAACGTGACCACAACGCAAATATATGCAAGGCTTGTGGATAGCACAAAACGCGACACGGTTGGACGCATAAAACTCACATAAAATCATAAGTAGCAACCGTGGTTCAGTGCGTACCACGGTTGTTGTTTCTTTATATTGCGACTTCTATCCGGTGACATAGTTATCCCATAACAAATCACTGGTTTTCATATTATTCCATTTTAGTTCATGTTAGCAATACGGTTGTTAAAAAAGGACATTACAGGATAAAATTTGTGTCCAAAATTTCGTATTTAGCAATCGGCTCATTATACTTTTGCAGGATAAAACAATAGATTTTATCCACATGAACACACATTTGAATTCAATCCGTACAATAGCCCTTGTCTGCATCGCAGGTAAGGCTGTCTCCGTAAGTTTCTCAACCGGAGAAGCGTCGCTGGCAACTTCCGTAAACGCCTCAATCACCTCTTTTCTTATGTTCACACTATGCTATCTTTCCATAGAGTATGGCATACGATTCTTCATTATCCCTCTTGTTAGAGAGCCATTAGGTCTTATATCCTTCAAGCGCAGAAAGGATAAAGCAGTCGAACAATCAGAGGAAATGATTGTCGTAACTCATGATAATATTTCACCGCTCGACACTCCCAAAGCACAGGAAGTGATAGCCTACACTTTGGGAACATTTGCCGGAGTACTGACCAATGAGGAACTGATGTCCCTTGACAATAATCTGAAAGACTTTATCATTGGAGGGTCCTCACTGCCGACCTCCGTAAATCGCCGTATCTCAAAATTCCGCACACATGACGTGTATCATTTTGGGTGGAATATCGCCAAACGTCTCAAAATATCCAATACCATCATGGCCGAATTCCTGAAATCACAATTTCCGTGGCAACTCGCGGACGTCGAGATAAGCACCATAGCCAAAAAACTTTCTTCGGATGAGGGTGCTTTCACTCTCCCTAAAGTCGAGCTGCGTCTGCCTCTGCCACCTTATCCCCTTGCCAAGAAACTCGGCATCTGTTAAAAATCAGTGAAACTCTACCAATCAGCAAAATAACCGTTCACCTCACCGGTTCACCATTGCCGATACCCATAATTTTGCGACAAATTCTAAAACGTAAAATATGGAAAATACAAATCCTTCATTTGACTCGCTCCCGCATCTGGTAGGCAGTCTGATTAATGAGATCGAGGGACTGAAATCTCTCGTGAAAGAGGCTATCTGCATGAAACCGTCCGAGCCAGACAACCGTCTTGTCGGTATCGACGAGGCTTGCAAAATCCTCCGTCGCAAGAAATCGACAGTGTACCACATGGTGCGCGATGGCATATTGCCGCACTACAAGGTAGGAAAGATGCTGGAGTTCCGCCCTTCGGAACTTATCGCATGGCAGGAACAACACGCCTGCGATGGCTCCAAATCATCGGGCGAGATTCTTGCCGAGATGAAATCAACCATGCGCCGCAAACCCAAATCCGGATGGTGATGGCTTCTTATTATCAAAACCGCAGGATGCCACTGCGTCCGGCTTGTGGGTTGCATGAGGATGATCCGATAGAACCTCAACGTAAGCCGCAAAAGGAGGTGCCCTCTTTCCCTCTAAGTGTATTTCCTATGGCTATACGTAATATCGTGGAGGCATTGGTTGAGTATGAGCATTTCAATGTCAATTTCATTGCCGCGTCCATGTTCACCACTTTTGCAGCTGCGATGGGCAACCGTTGGACGGTTCGGTTTTCGGCTACATGGGTCGAGCGACCTATTATGTATGCGGCACTTGTAGGTTATCCGAGTTGTGGCAAGACACCACCGCTCAGGCTCGCTCTTTCGCCTCTGCTCAACCTCGACCATGAGTATGACCGGGAATATTGCGCCAAACTCAAAGCCTACAAGCAATGGGAGTCCAAGTCTCCGAAGGAACGCGTCACGCTGTCTATGCCAGAGGAAATGGAGCGACCGAGGCGCAGGTGTCATGTGGTTGTCGATGCGACCATCGAGGCGTTGATTGGTGCCATGCGCGACAATCCGCAGGGCGTAATCCTTTACAGCGATGAACTTGAAAGCCTGTTCGCCAACTTCAACCGCTACAACAGTTCGGATGAAAGCTATTTCCTCAGCGCGTTCAGTGGCACACCGTTCAAATATATCCGAAAATCCGCTGATGAGCATATATTCTTACCAAATCCGTATTGCTCCATAATCGGCAGTACCCAACCGGGACGGCTTGCAAAGCAATTCGGCGGTGAGCGTGTTGTCAACGGCTTCTCATCCCGTTTCCTGAAAGTCTATCCCGACATCGCCGATATGCCGACGTGGGGCACTGACCGTATGCCTGATGGCATCATGGAGCAATGGGAACGGATAATCCGCAAGATTGCCACTTTTGACTTCAAGGGAAAAGAACAGCCAATAGAACTGACCTTCTCCCTTGAAGCCCATAGAAAACTGTGCGACTGGAAAGAGAACGTCAACAATGCGATATATTCCGCCACCGAGTCTGAGGCGGAGAAAGCCGTGTGCGGTAAACTTGAAATCTATCTCATGCGCTTCTGCCTAATAATCCGGATAATGAAGAATATCTGTGCCGGAGAAACGACAGCAATGATAGATGCCGGGAGTGCGGAGGCTGCTATAGGGTTGGTAGAGTATTTCCGTGAAATGGAAAACCGTGTAATCCGCGTCTCATTATCCGGCAATCTTGACAAACGGCAGACTGAACTGCTGGACGCTTTGCCATACGACTTCCGGACATCGGATGCCATCGACCTCGGACGGTCACTCGGTATGTCGGAGTCCACGGTAAAACGGTTCCTGAAAAACTCTGCACTTTTCAGAAAAGAGGAACACGGACGCTATACGAAAATGTCATGTGACCCTTGACATTTTCGACACTTTGACATTTTTCACAAGACCATTCAAGAGGGGCAAGAGAACGAGTTTGTCAGACTTATTAGGTGTATAAATCTTGCTGTGCAAGATATGCCGATTGTTCCCACAACGGCAATCCCGCCACCTCGCAGAGTTGGGTCAATCCCGCTCGAAACTCGCGGTCTTTTATAAGGATGAAAATGTCATGTGACCATGAAATCAAGATATGCAATCATCAAGACATACAGTCTTTATGGCATTATGACTTCCAAACATAGTATCATCAGAACATCAAAGCATCGTAACATCATGTCATCAAATAATAAGAACATCATAATACGGCTTCGCGTGGATGAAGCAACCGCCAACGCGATCCGCGCCAAAGCTGACATCCATTTCAAGGGCAACATCAGTGCCTGTATCCGCTGCGCCACTCTGCAATATAACGGAGAGGTTGCACCTTCACCTGCCACCTCCGAAATCGCAGCGTTGCAGACCGCCATTCTGCGTCAGTTGAAGAAAATCGGAACGAATGTCAATCAGACCGCCCGTCAGATTAACGAGCGCATGAAAGTGTCGCCCTACGGATTGTCCGCCTCGGATATCCAACCGTTTGTGCTCTTCCGCAATGACCTGTCCGCCATTTGGGAGCATCTGAACCAAATCAAAGAGCGTTTATGATAGTCAAGAAACTTGGTATGGTATCCGGTGGTGGCTTCCCCGGTGCCGGATATAATGAATGGAAAGTAGCTGAGGGGGTGGCCCGGCTAATGGCTATGGAGAATGTCGATGCGGCCATGCACCATAAGGTGGAGCTGTTGCATGAAGCAGGATTTGACTGCGCCGGAGAGATTGAGAAATACCTGAAGGAGCGGTCGAAGACATACGGCAACACCAAGACCACGCGCTTTCAGTTCCACATCGCCGCCTCTGTAAAGGGGCAGGTGATGTCGGCTGACGAGCTGACAGACTTTGCCAGTCAACTCATGGTGGAAGCCGGATATGGCAGACAGCCGTATTTCGTATATTACCACCACGATACCGACAACAACCATGTGCATATCCTTTCCACGCGCATACAGCCCAACGGCTTCCCGATACCCGACCATCACGATTATGCACGTCTCAATGCCGCCGCAAACCGTATTCTTTCATCGGACATCAACCGTGACATTCAGCGTATGTTTTCTTACGATTATCTCACCGAGGGGCAGTTTGCCAACATAATCCGGTCGCATGGATATAAATTTGAGCGTGTGGAGGATGGATATGTATTGTTTCGCGGAGGCATCAAGGCGGCAACAATCTCATTATCTGAGATATATAGGCATATATCGCAAGAAAACGATACCCGGAAAGAACGGGCTAAACAACTCCGTGCGATTATCAGTAAATACAAGTACGGAATTGC